>CBDUZQ010000211.1:0-5035 GCA_965371755.1 uncultured bacterium | reverse complement strand
CCAAGTACCTGAGGCGTTACCGGGGATACCTGATCGCCGGCGGCGTTTGTATCGTTTGCAGTAATCTGCTGATCCTGGTTCTGCCCTATATCACCAAAATCATTTTCGACCTCCTGGAGAACAAGGGGACCGACAGCGAACGTCTGCACTGGGTGCTCGCCATGGTCGGACTGGCCATCCTGTCCGGTCTCTTTCGGTTTCTAACGCGGCGCACCGTCATCTGGATGTCGCGCCGGGTCGAGTGCGACCTGCGCGGCGAGATATTCAGACATCTGTTAACGCTGTCGCCGTCCTTCTATGACCGCACCCGCACCGGCGACCTCATGGCCAAGCTGACCAACGATCTCGAAGCTATCCGTATGATGGTTGGTCCCGGCATAATGCATTTGAGCAGCACGCTGGTCACTTTTGTCGTGGCACTGGCCTTTATGCTGTATCTTTCTCCGCGACTTACCCTCTATGCCCTGGGACCGATGCTGCTCTTTCCGTTGTTGGCCAACCGGGTGGGAAACATGGTGCACCGTCGCGCTATGAAGATACAGGAACATTTCTCGGTGTTGACGGCGGCCGTGCAGGAGAATATTGCCGGCGTACGAGTGATCAAATCATTTCGCCAGGAGGATAACGAGGTCGAGCACTTCAGATCCCTTTCGCAAAAGTACCTCGGGCTCAACATGGATCTGGCTCGGCTGTACGCCATGATGGTTCCGCTTCTGATGACGTTAGCTTCCCTGCTGACACTGATCGCCCTCTACTTCGGTGGCCTTGAGGTCATGAGCGGGGCTGTTCCTCTGGGTACGCTGGTGGCGTTTTTTGCCTACCTGTCGATGCTCATCTGGCCGGCGGTGGCTTTAGGTTGGGTCGTCTCGCTCTATCAACGCGGCAAAGCATCGCTGGAACGCGTCAACCGCATCCTCGAAACTCAACCCACCGTTCGCGATGAACCCGGCAAACTGCACGCCGGTGAAATGCGCGGGCGGATCGAGTTCTCAAACCTCTGTTTCAGTTACAACGGTACCGAAGTACTCAAGGGGATCAACCTCACTATCGAAGCGGGCCGGACAATCGGCCTGGTGGGGCGCACCGGCTCCGGCAAAACAACCCTGGTGTCGCTGTTGGGCCGAATGTATCCGGTCCCGCGCGGTCAGTTGTTCATCGACGGCGTAGACGTCAATGACTGGGAACTCTCGGCGCTGCGTCGGCAGATAAGTTTCGCCACCCAGGAGCCGTTCCTGTTTTCGGCAAGTATCGGTGACAACATCCGCTTCGGCGCTGACAGCGCCACCGATGAAGCGATTGAAACAGCCGCGACGACAGCCGCTCTTACCCGGGACGTCGGCACTTTCCCCGACGGCTTCGGCACCATGATCGGAGAGCGCGGCATCACTCTCTCCGGCGGCCAGAAACAGCGCACGGCCATTGCGCGCGCCATCGTTGCGGCACCGGCCGTGCTGGTGCTCGACGACGCCACCTCCTCGGTCGACACTGAGACCGAAGCGGAAATCAACCGGAATCTGGCCTCTGTCCTCAAAGGTTGTACATCGATCATCATCTCGCACCGAATCTCATCGGTGAAACAAGCCGACCGCATCCTCTATCTGGAGGACGGTCGCATCATTGAGCAAGGCAGTCATGACGAACTGATACAACTGGGCGGTCACTACGCCGATCTGCACCGTTCACAACTGCTGGCGGAGCAACTGGACAAGTTATGAGCAACGTCAACAACTACCACGAGGAAGAGGTGCTGGGCAAGGCCTATGACGCTCGGCTCATGAAGCGACTGCTCACCTACATTCGGCCCTACCGACGGTGGCTACTGCTGGCCGTTGTCCTGCTGCTTCTGGGTTCCTTGTTTCAGATATCTTTTGCCTTTATCATCCAGATTGCCATCGACGAGTATATCGGCAGCGGGGATCAGGCTGGTC
This sequence comes from uncultured bacterium, assembly GCA_965371755.1. Taxonomy (GTDB): domain Bacteria; phylum Zixibacteria; class MSB-5A5; order GN15; family FEB-12; genus JAJRTA01. The sequence goes on along the minus strand of CBDUZQ010000211.1, from coordinate 3,107 downwards.
TGTTGCGGATGGCGCTGATTTTCCTGGTGGCCGTCATCCTCGCTTCCGGCGCCGCCTACGCACAACTCTACATCACGCAATGGCTGGGACAGAAGGTGCTGCACGATATCAGAATGCAGGTCTTCGCGCACCTTCAAAAACTGCGCCTGAGCTATTTCGACAAAAACCCGGTGGGCCGATTGGTAACTCGCGTGACCAGCGATGTCAACGTGCTCAACGAGATGTTCTCATCCGGCGTCGTGGCCGTCATCGGTGACCTGTTCATGCTGGCCCTGATTGTCGGCGCTCTCCTCTACTACAACTGGAAACTGGCCCTGATTACTTTCGTTGTGCTCCCGCTTTTGGTCCTGGCGACCTTCCTGTTTCGCGCCAAGGTTCGACGTATCTATCGCGAGGTGCGCACCAGGGTGGCCCGGTTGAACGCATTCGTGCAGGAGCACATCACCGGCATCAGACTGCTGCAACTGTTCGTGAGGGAGAATCGCACCTTTGATGAGTTCAACACTATCAATCGGGACTTGCGGTCGGTGCATTTTCGCGGCATCTACTATTACGCCATCTTCTTCCCGACTGTAGAAATCATCGGAGCCTTCTCGCTGGCCTTGTTGCTCTATTATGGCGGCGTGCAAATCAACGATGCCACCCTGACCTTCGGAGAATTGGTAGCCTTCATCCATCTGGTCGAACGATTCTATCGACCCATTCGCGACCTGTCCGAAAAGTACAATATCCTGCAAGCATCGATGGCCTCGTCCGAGCGCATTTTCGCGCTTCTGGATACGGTTCCGGCCGATGGCGGCGGTAATGGCAGCGATTCGCGTAGTTTCAATGGTCGCCTCTCACTGGAGAACGTCTGGTTCGCCTACAAACCTGACGAGTGGGTGCTTAAAGATGTGTCTTTCACCGTTGAACCGGGCGAAAAAGTCGCACTGGTGGGCGCCACCGGGGCAGGCAAAACCTCGCTGGTGTCGCTGCTGTACCGGTTCTATGATTACCAGCGCGGTTCGATGAAACTCGACGGCGTCGAACTCACCGATTGGTCACTAGCGCACCTGCGCTCGCATCTTGGTCTGGTTTTGCAGGATGTCTTCATGTTCGCCGGTGACTACGCCGGAAACATTCGACTGCGTGACCAGAGGATCTCCGATGATGACGTGAAGCGCGCCCTTCATCGTGTCGGCTTTGATCGCTTCCTTGAGACCCTCCCGGATGGTATCCACACCGAGGTTCAGGAGCGCGGCGCTACGCTGTCGACCGGTCAGAAACAACTACTGTCGTTTGCTCGCGCCCTTGCTTTCGATCCGGACATTTTGATTCTTGACGAAGCGACCAGTTCCGTGGATACTGAGACCGAGTTGCTCATACAAAAAGCGCTCGATGAGTTATTGAAGGACCGGACGTCAATCGTGATCGCGCACCGGCTGTCCACGATTGAAAAAGCCGACAAAATCGTCGTGCTGCATCATGGAGAGGTCCGTGAGATCGGCACTCATAATGAATTGATTCAGCAGCCAGGTATCTATCAGACGTTATACCGGATGCAATACCAGAAACCGGCCGGGCAGGAACCGTCACCGGCGGCCGGAAGCAAGTGAACATGCCACCGACGCGCAAGGACATAAAAGAACTCATCGATTTCGGCGCGCACCTGGCCCGCGAGGCCGGCGCTGTACTTAAGCGTGGATTCAACCAGAGGATATCCGTTACCTACAAGGGTCGAATAGATCCGGTCACGCAGTTCGATCTCAAAGCCGAGCGACTGATTACTTCGCAGATCAAGAAGCGCTTTCCGGATCATGCTATTCTGGCCGAAGAGGGTACGGATCGAGAGTCTGCTTCACCCTATCGTTGGGTGATCGACCCCCTCGATGGCACCGTCAATTTCGCTCACGGTTTTCCGGTGTACTGCGTCTCTATCGCTGTTGAGTACGATGAACAGGCTATCGGAGCGGCTGTCTACGATCCGGAACGCGATGAGATGTTCACCGCCGGGTTAGGGCTTGGCAGCCGTCTGAATGGACACAAGATCCACGTCTCCGGCGAAAATCGACTGGAGCGCTCTCTTTTGGCCACCGGCTTCTCGTACAGTGTCCACACCGACCGCAAGAACAACCTCGGCTTGTTTGCCCGCATGGTCAAGAAGGCGCAGGCGGTCAGGCGTCCCGGATCGGCGGCCATTGACCTTTGCTGGCTGGCCTGCGGGCGGATCGATGGCTTCTGGGAGTTGTATTTGCAGCCCTGGGACACGGCGGCAGCCAGGCTGATCGTCGAAGAAGCGGGCGGCCGAGTTACGCGGCTGTCGGGCAAGCCGTTTTCGATCTTCGATCCAGACATCCTGGCCTCCAACGGCCACATCCACCGCACCATGCGGAGAGTGTTGACGGGGAAGTAGCAATGCCCGTGTTTCGTGCACCTTATGCAAAGCGAGCGTTTGTATTTGATCCAAATGTGTGTTATCATCGTATTGCTATAGCGATATGCGAATCTGTCCAAAAACAAGAACGGGATGAGCATGCCTAAACACACTCTGATAAAATCCACGTCCGGTATCCGAGGCATTGTCGGCGCCGGACTTGACCCGCTCATAGCGACAACCTATGGCGCAGCCTTCGGCACGATGCTGAAGAAAGGCACGGTCGTCATCGGGCGCGATAGTCGCCCCTCCGGCGAGATGTTCACCCATGCCGTCGTTGCCGGGTTGATGTCGGTTGGGATTGACGTCGTCGAAATCGGTATCGTCCCCACCCCGACCGTGGAAATTGCTGTGAAAAAGTTGAAAGCTGCCGGCGGCATCTGTATCACGGCCTCGCACAACCCAGCGCCATGGAACGCTCTGAAGTTTTTTAACCACCTGGGCGAGTTTATCACTCCGTCCCAGTATAAGAAACTCGATCGTATATTCAACGCCGGCAAATTCGCCTACCGCCCAGCCGGTGAATTGGGTACTATCTACCAGCAGCGCAACTGGATCGACGAGCATGTTCGTATGACGCTCAAAGCCAAAGCGGTCAATCGATCATCGATCAGGAAACGACATTTCAAGATAGTGGTCGACGCCATCAACGGCGCCGGCTCGATAGCACTTCCGCAGTTACTCCGCGCCATGG
>CBDUZQ010000210.1:0-5035 GCA_965371755.1 uncultured bacterium | reverse complement strand
AATATCATTCGCCTCAGCCAACTGAGTCATCATGGACATACCGTCTTCCAGAACCTTCAACGGCATTTGAGGACGTATATTGATAGAGCAGAATTTGATGATGACCGCTTTCGGTTTTAGCTCGAGCACGTCCCGATAGTAGCGAGTCAGGATACCCGGGACCAACTGACCGCCGACACCCCGGTTGACAATCGGAAGCTCCGGCAAGTACTTGCGGAAATCCCATCGTTGCGTGATCGAGGCGCCCAGGAACACGATGCGCCGGGGGTCTGCCACCCCTGCCTCGATTTCGGTCAGCAGGTCGGCATTTGCCTGAGCATAAGGAATCGTGGGAGCCGTTTGTTTAGTCGTACCGGTTAGCTTACGCTTGATGTCTCCCAGCGGCGAGCCACCGTACTTGACGTAATTGAAGAACCCCCACACGGCCACGATGTTGAGTAGTATCGACCCGACTATAACAACCATCCAGAAATATCGCATGTCCTTGCTCTCCTTTTTGTCCAACGCCTGTTCGTTCGCCTACAGATTAACTTTCCGCGCCGGATTGCCCATGAAAGTGCCGTTGTCCGGGGCATCTTTGTAAAGAACCGCACCGGCGGCAATCGTACAGTTCTCGCCTACATTGGCCATCAGAACGGCCTCCTGACCGATCCAACTGTTGCCGCCGATTTTGATCAGGTCGTACTGTTCGGTGGCCGTCTGCTCGGTGACACGCTCTTCGGGCCGCCCGTGTTGGTACTTGCCCGAGATAACCGACACCCGCGCGCCGAACAAAACGTTCGGTCCGATTTCGGCGCGGCCGATGATCGTGTAGACACCCAGCACCACCCCGGGGCCCAGGACAACGTCGCGGTGCGAGAGCATGCTGCCAAGCATCAAACAGGCGTCCGGCGACACCTGCCTGCAAGTTGCCCAGTAGTAGCCGAGCCTCAGATACTGGCCGATAATGGTCGGGCACAGCGACACGATCTCCTTGCAGCCGCCGAACACTCGCTCGTACTGTCGGCCCATAATGAGCGCTTCGAGCCAGGTCAACAGGATCAGCGGAGAGCAGAGAACAACGCCGCACACAAGCATAAGTCTTTTGAGCAATTGTCTAATCATGTCACTACTCGGCGGGCGCCGAAAGAAGCGGCCACGGCAATCGAACCGTTCAATAGCGCCCTGAAAACAAACCTAGTCCGGTGGCAGGATTGAGGCAAGAACAAAACGACGGCCTTCAGTCGGGCCGCCGCCATGCTTATCCTCTGGGCCGATCTGGGCATCACTCTCAACTCAGGAACTGCTTTTCCCTTGAATGTATTTGACCAGGTTATCGACGGAGTCGAGATTGTCGGGAACGAGATCGTCGTCCTCGACCGTAATCTGAAAGGTCTCTTCCAGAAAGCCGACCAATTCAAGAACGCCGGTTGAATCGATTATGCCCAGTTCCAGCAGGGATCCGGCGTCGGTTAGGGTAGTACCATCCTGGCCCATCATGAAATTATCGACAATAAAATCTCTGAGTTGCGCTCGAACGTCCAATCGAACCTCCTGATCAAACAATCGTTCCTTGCTGGAAACAATCCGGTTTCCTAAGTTATCGACAGATCGAAGTTACAGTAAAGTCCTCATCGCAACAAGCATTTCTCTCGCGCCCGGTGCGCATCTATAGTCTAAGCGGTCTGTCGGTCATCATGCCATACCGAGTACTCGTCGGACATCGGCGGTGCCGGCGGTTCAAACTGATCAACAAAACGTTGAACCATCAGTTGCGCGGAAAGGATCCCGATAAACGACATGTTATCCTTGAACGACAGGTGCGCATGGGAGAGCCGTCCGCACTTGGCTTTGAGTTTGCTCACAGCGGACGGCTTGAACAGTCCCGCACCGTTCAGCGACTCCTCGGTGAGCACCTCATCGATGTAGGCCGGTCGGTTGTCGCAGAAAAAACTGTTGGAATCCGGCGCCATGTACGGCTGCTTGACACGATCAACTATGTTGCTGGGCAACTCGGCTTTCATGGCCCGTTTCAGCACCGCCTTTTCGTTCAGACCGCGTATTTTGTACCAGGGTGGAATTCGGGAGCCAAGCTCGACCACCCGGTGATCCAGAAACGGATACCTCCCCTCGACTGAATTGGCCGCCGATACACGATCCCCCTGCGAAGAAAGCAGATACCCCGACAACAGTGACTTCGCCTCAAGATACTGGGCACGTAACAGGTGATGCCATTGATTGAACTGGTCGGGGAGGTCACGCCCGAACACCTCAAGCGAAGGGTGATCGCCGATCTGCGCCTTTACATCGTCGGTGAAATACTCTTTCAACTTCACCGTCGTATTTATCCGTGGCAGGTGCGAGAAGAAATACTTATCGGTCTGCGACAATCCTGCCTTGTAAAATGTCTCCAAGTAAAACCGAGCTCGCCCCGGTGACAGCGGCAATGTCGGGTACAGTTTTTTCAGCAACAAAGGTCGCCACTTCGAATCGGGACGACGTGACCAGAACTTTCGAATTAATGTCTCTTTGAACAGATCGTAGCCACCGAAGATCTCGTCGGCTCCCTCGCCGGTCAGGACTACTTTGAAATCGTTCCGCCGGACCAGCGCCGACAACAGGTAGAGAGGGGTGGGAGCGGTTCTGACAATCGGACGTTCGGCATGCCAGATTACGTGCGGGAAGTTTTCGGCGATATCCTGATAAGAACAACTGACCTGATGGTGATTGGTGCCGAGGTGGTCAGCCATCTCGCGCTGAAACTCCGACTCATCGTATGCTTTGTCTTGAAAGGCAATCGAAAACGTCTCCACGCGGGTATCAGTGAAGTGTTTGATCAATGCCGTGGTGGCCGATGAGTCAAGGCCGCCGGATAAATATGCTCCTACCGGCACGTCGGCTCGCAGCCGCAACCGGACGGAATCTACCAACAGCTCATGAAGCTCCTCGGCCCAGGAATCGATCGATCGTGAACGGTCAAACTCAGTCGGGAAGTCCATCGACCACCAACGATGATTGGATACCTGCCCGTCTTTGATTTCAAGATAGCATCCGGCCTCGAGTTCGTTGATCCCGTCAAATGCGGTGCGCGGTGGCGCCGTCGTCCACCAGGTGAAAATCTCGTCCAGTCCCTTGAGGTCGAGGCGACGAGGAACCGACCGATCGCAGAAAATCGATTTGATCTCAGAGGCAAAAATGAAACGTCCGTTGTGCATGGTGTAGAAAACCGGGCGGATACCCAACCGATCCCGCGCGATGAACAGAGAACCCTGCTTCCTGTCATAGATGGCGAAGGCAAACTGGCCGTTGAAGCGCGACAGGCACTCACGGCCCCACTGTTCGTAGGCGTGCACGATCACTTCCGTGTCTGAGCGCGTGCGAAACCTGTGTCCCGCCCTCTCCAGCTCGTCGCGAAGTTCAATGTAGTTGTAAATCTCACCGTTGTACGAGATCCATATGGAACCGTCCTCGTTGCACAACGGCTGCGATCCGGTGGAGAGATCGATGATCGACAGACGGGCCTGACCAAGCACACAGCGATCGTCAAGATAGGCGCCGATCTCATCCGGACCACGGTGGTGCAGGATTTTGATCATGCGTCCGATCAATTGCTTGTCGGGCAGATCAGTTGTATCATTCAGTTTGAAGTATCCAGCAATCCCACACATAGCACAAACTTAGTTCGCAAGAGAAGACGGCAAATCAGTTGTTCGTATACTGTCGACAACCAGCTAATCGATTTCCAGCGGACTCATCCGCAGGTACTCGGTGGCCACGATCTTACGTTTTATGTTGGCGTACGCCTTCTCCACCTGCTGTTCGGACAGCCCCAGCACCGATGCCGCGTTGGCTGGTGAAACGTCGTGCTCCATCGCGTACCAGAGCATATCCATGTTGTAGAAATCCAAACCGAAGAAGAACTCCTCCTGAGTGACTTCGGCGGAATATGTATCGGTGGTGGGCTGGCGCTTGATGATCTCATCAGGAACGCCAAGAAACTCGGCCAACTGGAAAACTTGTATCTTGTAGAGATGCGCAATAGGCTTCAGATCCGCGCCACCGTCACCGTACTTGACGAAGAACCCTTGCTGATGCTCATCCTTATTGCCGGTGCCGACCACCGCCCAGTTACGAAGCTCGCCGTGATAGTAAAGCGTGGTCATACGAAGTCGCTGTTTCAGATTGGACGCCGCCACCACTTGAAGATAGGCCTTGAGCGGCATGCGTTTGGTCTTCGATTCTCCGGCTTCGTTTTCTATGGTGAGGTTGAAGAAATTGAACGTTTCCTTCTCCAAAATATTGCCCGGGTTGATGATTTTGGCCTTGTAGCTGTCATCGAACTCGGGGAACACCTGTTTGATAGCTTCATCTCGGCGCCGGTAACAACCCAGTCCGACCAACCCTTTGGAGATATTCTCAGTGACGGTATCGAAACCGAACTTCTCAGCCAGAACCTCGGCGAGATTAGCGCTGTCGGGTGACGAGTCTGTTTCCGGCATCATGATACCGACCACTTTCTTCGGTCCCAGAGCACGAGCACACAAAGCGGCCACTACCGACGAGTCGATACCGCCCGAGATACCGATCACGGCGCCCGATTTCTTCAGCGTGCCGCGAATTTGATCGAGTATTGTCCGACACAATTCATCGGCCACACGCTTCGCGTCAATCTTCAAACTATCCTTGGTGAATTCCACTTGCTACCCTCAACTCCGATCAGGTTAACACTGTACGACGGCTTCTCAAGGTACATTCTACTCTTTACGTTGGCAACCTTGATATTCAAAGAAGCAACTCCGCATCGCCAGAGGCTGCCGAGCCTCGGCGTTTCCTTGATTATCGGTATCTCTCAGACAGCTCTTGAGGCCGTGGAAAGCCGGACACCTACAGAATTGGCGGACCACTGATCGGCCAATAGGCGAAAAACAGTACAACCGCACCCTTCCCACCCTCGATGGTCAACTTACGAACCTGCACCAGAGCGTGATGACCCTCGGTCGTGACGATCCAGACCCAATCTCCTTCGCGGACAGCCACTCGGTCGTCCCTGGGTTCG
>CBDUZQ010000209.1:0-5079 GCA_965371755.1 uncultured bacterium | reverse complement strand
CACATCGTGCGTTGAATGTCAAGGTTGGACAATGAGAGTTGCTTACCCTTCGACTGCGCTCAGCTTCGTAGTAACCGTAGGTCGAAACCCCTGTGCTGAAAGTCCGCCGTAGAAGGGGTTTCGACATCGGCGAAGCCGATTCTTTGGTTCTGTCTTGTCGTTGAAGATGTCGAAACCTGCCCTTCGACTACGCTCAGGGCAGTCCTTCGGACCAGGGGTTTCGACTTACAGGACAGGGTCATCCGATCAGTCAGATGATGACTTCTTCTTATCAGATGGCTTAGTACTCTTGGAATCCGACGACGACCCGGCTGTTGAGTTGGACGAACTCGAAGAGGCCGTTGTGCCTCCAGTATCGGCGGCGGCGCTTTTTCTATAGCTTTCGCTGCGATGGTCGGTGATGTAGAAACCGGACCCTTTGAACAAGAACCCAGCGCCGCCGGAGATGATTCGTTCGACTCTGCCTTTACAAGCCGGGCAGGTGTCCAGCGGTTTATCTACAATCGACTGATATTCTTCGAACTCATGACCGCATTCGTTACATCGATAAACATAGGTCGGCATATAATCAATACTCCTGGCGAATTCTCACTGGTGCAAACATTGCCACGGGCCGTTAGTTCCGCCTGCTCCCGCTGAATCTGAAGATTCAGCGGGCACAACACCTGGCATTCGGACTGCTGCCCGGTCAGAAATCCTGCTTGACCGGGCCTGCGTCAATCACGTCCTGAGAACAACCCTCAGCAAACTTCTTGAAATTCTCAATGAACAGCGCGGCCAGTTGCAGGTACTTCTGTTTGTAGGCGTCCGGATCGTCCCATGTCTCAGCCGGAACCAAAACCTGGTCAGGTACACCTTCACAATGCTTCGGGACCTTAAAACCAAATAGCGGATCGGTACGATACTCCACTTCCAGCAGTTTCCCGTCGAGAGCCGCATTCAGCAGAGTTCTCGTGTGCTTAATACTCATCCGCTTACCGACACCATACTGTCCACCGGTCCAGCCGGTGTTTACCAGCCAGCAGTTGACATCGTACTTGTTGATCTTATTCCGCAGCAGTTCGGCGTAGTAGTACGGATGGTGCACCATGAATGGCGCGCCAAAACATGCACTGAAGGTTATCTCCGGTTCTTTACCCAGGTCGATCTCGGTCCCGGCGACTTTCGATGTATACCCCGAAATGAAATGGTACATCGCCTGCTCCGGAGTCAGTCTTGCAATCGGCGGCATCACACCGGAGGCATCGCAGGTGAGCATGATGATATTCTTCGGATGCCCGGCGCGCGCCTCGGGAACGGCGTTGTCGATATAATGCAACGGGTAAGCCGCTCGCGTGTTCTCGGTGTACACATCGTCTTCGAGGTCCAACAGCCGTGATACCGGGTCGAAAACGACATTTTCGAGAACCGTACCGTAACGCCGCGTGCAGGCATGAATTTGCGGTTCAGCGGTCGGAGACAACGCAATCACCTTAGCATAACAACCACCCTCGAAATTGAACACACCCTCATCGCTCCAGCCGTGCTCGTCATCCCCGATCAGTCCCCGCTTGGGGTCGGCTGACAACGTCGTTTTGCCGGTGCCCGACAAACCGAAGAAAAGCGCTACCTGGTCGTCTTTACCGACGTTGGCCGAGCAATGCATCGACAAAACTCCCTGGAGAGGCAGGAGGTAATTGAGCACGGTGAAGACCGCTTTCTTGATCTCGCCGCCGTAACCGGAGTTGCCTATGATACAGGTGCGTTGGTCGAAGTTGAGTACGATAAAGGTCGGCGTAAGGGTGCCATCAACCTGTGGCAACGACTTGAACGATGGCGCTGCGATCACCGTGAAATCCGGGATGAACTTCCTGAGTTCTTCGTTAGTCTCAGCCGGGCGAAGCATGTTCCGAACGAACAACGAGTGCCAGGCATGTTCAGTGATAATACGTACCGGCAGACGGTAGTTGGGGTCCGATCCGGCATAGCTGTCCTGAACAAACAGGTCCCGTCCCTGCAGGAAACCCTGGAGCCGCTGGAACAGGGAATTGAACCTGTCCTCGGTAAAAGGACGGTTGTACTGACCCCACCAAATCTTGTCCTCGGTGGTCGCCTCGCGTACCACGAACTTGTCGTTGGCGGCGCGGGCAGTATGTCTACCGGTATTGACCGCCACCGGTCCCATGTGCGACAGTGAACCCTCACCGCGGAAGATTATTTCCTCATAGAGCGCTTCCGTCGGCAGGTTCCAGTAGACGTTGTGCAGATTCGTCAGGCCGTGATTCTTAAGACCGTAATCGCTTGCGGTGGCTTTGGCCTGCTTCTGAGCCGGCGTTTTAACATCAATAATATACTGACTCATTTCCAATCTCTCCTGCACTTACGGTCGCCGATATAAATCTCATTGGGTGATTCCGGATCGAGTGCCCACTTGATACGCGCCACGCCCTCGGTGATTTCCTTAATTGTTCCACAGTAGGTTAGTCGAAGATGACCCGGGGCGCCGAACTCGCTTCCCGGTACCGTCACCACCAGCGCTTTCTCCAGAAGGAAGTTAGCCAGTTTGATATCATCCTTTTCGTAGGCGCTGAAATCCGGCAGACAATAGAAGGTGCCGTCCGGTGGAATACATGTCACACTGCTGAAAGCGCTTAGTTCGGTCATCATCACGTTTCGATTGTTCTCCAATGTCAGCCGCAAGGCCTCGACACCACTCTGGATGCCGTTCAGGGCGCCGGCAGCAGCAGCCTGCAATAAAACCGACGGGCAGGTGGTATTTTGGCTGGCCACGTTCACCATAACCGCTGTGACTTTCTTGTTGGCCACCACCCAGCCGATACGAAACCCGGTCATAGCGTACGACTTGGACACCCCGTTGATAACGATCAACCTGGAGTTCTCGGAGTCATCTTTGGCGTATTCGTATGCCGACACCGCCTTCTTACCGTCAAAGACCAGCTTGTGGTAGATGTCGTCCATGATAAGATATATCTTCTTCTTCTCACAGAACGCCACCAGTTCGCCGATCAGTTCCGGCGGGTAGATAGCGCCCGAGGGGTTGTTCGGGCTGTTAACTATGATCGCCTTGGTGTAGGAGCCGACCGCCCTGGTGATATCTTCCATCCTCGGCACAAACCTACCGTCTTCCGGCGTAACGATCACCGGGATGCCGTACACCATCTTGACGATTTCCGGATAGCTGACCCAGTACGGCGCCAGAATAACCACCTCATCCTGCGGATTGATGATGGTCATCATCAAGTTGTAAATCGCCTGTTTGGCTCCGGCCGTGGCCATGACATGCTCCGGTCCAACCACCTTGTTGTAGTTATCCTCAGTGTATCGAATGATCGCCTTGACGAGCGCGGGGATACCTTGGGTCGGGGTATAACGAACGTCCCCTGCGTTGAGCTTGGAGGCGCAGGCGAGGATGGCGTCGATCGGCGCCTTACTCTTGGGTTCCCCTGCGGCCATGGTAATAACCGGTTCCCCCTTCTCACGAAGGATCCGGGCCTTCTCGGCCATGACCAGGGTGGCGGATTCTTTTATTTCTCTGGCAAGCTGACTAATACTCATCAGGCTCAACCTTTCATCAACATGGCAATAGCCGTTACGTCAACAATATCCTCAGCCGAGCATCCCCGCGAGAGGTCGTTGGCCGGCGCCGCCAACCCCTGGATTATCGGCCCGGTGGCTGTGGCTCCGGCCAGACGCTGCGTTAGTTTGTAAGCAATGTTACCGGCGTCGAGATCAGGAAAAATCAGGATGTTGGCATCCCCACCGATTTGTGAGTCCGGCGCTTTACTCTTCGCCACCTCCGGAACGATAGCGGCATCCACCTGTAGTTCACCATCGGCCTTAATGTCCGGATAGTCCTTCTTGAACAGTTCACAAGCTGTCTTGACCTTGGTAACGTCGGAATGGCTCGCCGAACCCTTGGTGGAAAACGACAGGAAGGCAACGCGTGGTTCCTCGCCAAGCAGGTTCTTCATGGTATCTGCTGTCGATGCCGCGATCGAAGTCAGTTGCTCGGCGGTTGGGTTCGGCAGCACCGCGCAGTCGGCATAAAGATAGACCTTGTCAAACTCATCGCGATACTTCGGAACCGTCATCATAAAACAACTGGAGACACTGTTGATCCCCTCCTTGAGGCCAATCACCTGGATGGCCGCCCGAAGGACGTCGCCGGTAGTATTCACCGAACCGGCAATGGAGGCGTCGGCTCGGTCGTGCCGCACCAGCATAGCGCCGAAAAAAAGCGTATTGAGCATCGCCGTCTTTGCCTGCTCTTCGGTAATGTTACGCTTCTTGCGAATCTCCATGAACTCCGCCACAAACTGGTTGAACTCCGAGGCGTGGTTCGGATTGATCACTTCCACCTTGTTCAGATTGAGACCGTGCTCTTTGGCCAGCTTCTCGATCTCTTGCTCGTCACCCAGAAGCGTGACGGCGGCGATTTCCTCCGAAAGGATTTTCTTCGCAGCCCGAACTACTCGTGGCTCCGTTCCTTCCGGCAAAACCACCCGACGCTTCTTCGATTTGGCTCTGCCTTTTATTCTGGTTAGTGCATTCATAGTCTTTACCCATCAGGGTCAATGTTACAGTAAAAGTTGTTTTCTATACTAATCATACCAGTTGCCGGAACTGCGGATCCGACAAGTAAGCCTCTATGAATCGATCGATATCACCGTCCATCACCGCCTGCACGTTCCCGGTTTCGACCGAGGTCCGATGGTCCTTGACCATGTTGTAAGGGTGAAAAACGTACGACCGAATCTGCGAACCCCACTCGATCTTCTTTTTCGTCTCATCATACTTGGCCATCTTGGCCGCCTCTTCTTCCAGCTTCAACTGGTACAGACGCGATTTGAGAACCGAGAAGGCGGCGTCCTTGTTGCGATGCTGACTCCGTTCCGATTGACAGGTTACGACGATCCCGGACGGGAGGTGCGTCAGTCGGATGGCCGACGAAGTCTTGTTGACATGTTGACCGCCGGCGCCGGAAGCGCGGTAGGTGTCGACGCGCACATCATCGTCTTTGATCTCGATTTCGATATTGTCGTCCACCATCGGATAGACATGAACCGAGACGAACGAAGT
>CBDUZQ010000208.1:0-5080 GCA_965371755.1 uncultured bacterium | reverse complement strand
GACGCCATCAACGGCGCCGGCTCGATAGCACTTCCGCAGTTACTCCGCGCCATGGGAGTCTCGGTCATCGAGATAAACTGCAAAGGTGACGGCAACTTCGTCCATGAGCCTGAACCAATCCCGGCCAACCTGACCCAACTGAGCAAGGCGGTACGACGCCATAAGGCTGATCTGGGGATGGCTTGCGACCCCGATGCCGACCGGTTGGCGCTGGTGGATGAAAAGGGCCGCCCTATCGGGGAGGAGCTTACGCTGACCATTGCCGTCAAGCAGGTGCTGTCGAAGATTTCGGGACCGACCGTCATCAATTTGTCGACCTCGAAAGTCACCGCCGATGTCGCTACGGCTATGGGTTCAAAAGTGCACTACGCTAAAGTCGGCGAGGCTAACGTGGTGGAAACGATGCACCGTCGGCGTGCCGTCATTGGCGGTGAGGGGAACGGCGGCGTCATCTATCCGAGTTTTCACGCCGGACGGGACGCCCTGATCGCGGCCGCTCTGGTACTGTCGCATCTGGCCGCGGAAAAGAAAGGCCTGTCAGGTCTGGTGGAAACTTTGCCGACATACTATACTATAAAGTCAAAAGCCCGGCTGCCCATCGATTTCAAACAGCGCTTGAGCCGATTTGAGAAAAGGATCGCGAGCGGGTTAATTGGGCGCTCGCGTCTGGACAGACGGGATGGGCTTCGTTTCGATTTCGACCGAGGCTGGTTGCAGATTCGATCATCGAACACCGAGCCGATTTTCAGGCTCATCGTTGAGACCGATGATGCGAAACTGAGTCAAGCTCTGTCGAAAAAAGTTATAGGACTCTTCAAATAGTACGAGGAAGATCGTATGTGCGGAATCGTTGGATATGTTGGACACCAGCAGGCCATGCCTATCCTGATAAAGGGTCTGAAGCGACTGGAATACCGCGGCTACGACTCAGCCGGCATTGCTTTGATGACCAGGGCCGGACTGACGGTGGCCAAAGAGGCCGGCAAGATAGTTCGTCTTGAGGAAGTCCTCGGTGATGTCGACTGCGACAGCACACAAGGGATAGCTCACACGCGCTGGGCCACGCATGGCGAACCGACTCAACTCAACGCCCATCCGCACACTGATGCCAACCGTGAAATCGCGCTGGTGCATAACGGCATCATCGAAAACTACCGAGCCTTGAAGGAGTTCCTCGTCCGCCACGGCTACGTGATCCAGACCGATACCGACACTGAGATTCTCGTGCACCTGATTCGCTTCAACTACGACGGTGACCTGACCGCCGCTGTGCGTGCCGCCCTCAGCCAGGTCGAGGGCACCTATGGCATTGCCGTGGTGTCGTCTCTGCATCCGAGGACGATAGTCGCAGCTCGCATGGGTTCGCCTCTGGTGCTGGGCCGAGGCGATGGTGAGAACTTCGTTGCCTCCGATGTTTCAGCGATGCTCGAACACACCAACAAAGTTGTCTACCTGACCGACGGCGAGATCGCTACCGTGACCGACACCGATTTCGAAGTGACTACCATTCAAAATGTCAAAATAGATCACCCGGTTGAAGAAGTTAGTTGGACCCTCGATCAGATTGAAAAAGAAGGCTACGATCATTTCATGCTCAAGGAGATCCATGAGCAGGAACGCACCTTACCCAACGCCTTCCGAGGACGCCTCAACTGGGAAGAGGGCATGCCACGGCTAAACGGACTCAACCTGCAGTATGATGAACTGCGCCAGATTAAGCGCATCATCATCACCGCCTGCGGCACCTCCTGGCACGCCTCGCTGATCGGCGAGTACCTGATCGAGGAACTTGCCCGGGTGTCGGTCGAGGTGGAATACGCATCCGAGTTTCGGTACCGTTCGCCGATCATTGACGAGAACACTTTGCTGCTCGCTATTAGCCAGTCGGGTGAAACAGCCGACACCCTGGCGGCGATGCGCGAGGCCAAACATCGCGGCGCCACCGTGGTGGGCGCGGTCAATGTCGTCGGGAGTTCCATCGCGCGAGAGTCCGACGGCGGCGTGTATATCCACGCCGGGCCGGAAATCGGTGTGGCTTCGACCAAGGCGTTCACCCATCAGGTGATGGTGCTCGCGCTGATCGCTACGCTGCTTGGACGAATGCGCCATATCTCGGTGCAGCAGGGCCAGGAGATCATCTCCGCAATCTACAAGATACCCGAACAGGTCGGTTCGATCCTTCAGGCCGAAGAACAGATCAAACAGATAGCCAACGAGTACTATAAAGCCAACAACTTCCTGTATCTCGGTCGCGGCATCAACTTTCCCACGGCTCTGGAGGGCGCGCTCAAACTGAAAGAAATCTCTTACATCCATGCCGAGGGTTACCCAGCCGCCGAAATGAAACACGGACCGATCGCATTGATCGATAAATCCATGCCGGTGGTGGTGATCGCGCTGCAGGATCCGGTCTATGACAAGGTGATGTCCAACATCGCCGAGGTGCGCGCCCGCAAGGGAAATATCATAGCCATCGCCACCGAGGGCGACACCGAAATCGCCGAACGCGTCAACCATGTCATCTACATTCCGAAGACTTATCGGTTACTGACGCCGCTGCTGTCGATCATACCTCTGCAACTGCTGGCCTATCATATCGCTGTGATGCGTGGCTGTCATGTCGATCAACCGCGCAATCTGGCCAAGTCGGTGACGGTGGAGTAAAGCTGTGCCCGAACGGACCCAGGCCAAGGCCGATATCGTTCCCTACACCGCGGAGTACGCGCAGGCAGTTCGTTCATGGATCGATTCGGAGGAGACCTATCACAACGTCTGTCGCGGCAAGGATTTCCCACCAGCGGACGATATCGTCGACTCCTGGCAACGGGACTCCGTCAGGTCTTATATTCTCTTGTGGCAACGCAAACCGGTGGCCTATGGTGAACTGCTCAACCGACCGCTTGAGATGGCGATGGAGGTCGCGCATCTTATCGTCGACCCGTTCAAACGTTCTGAGGGTTACGGGACCAAGATGCTCGAGTTGCTCTACCGGCGGGCTGCTGATCGTCCTAACGTGGCCAAAGTACTCCTGAACCTCTACGGTGACTGCACTGTCACCCTGGGCTGCTATCTCAAAGCCGGCTTCGTCATCGAGAGCACTTCTTCCTACACCGTTGGTCTTCGCATGGTACGCATGGTGCATTAGCCGGCACAGGCGGAGCCTGTTTCTCGGTGTTGCGCACACCGGAAGCTGACGTGAGATCAGAGGTGTCGGGCAGACAAGATCCGGTAGCCTGACAGCTGTCATCCCGGCGAAAGCCGGAATCCAGTCTTGTGCCGGTGGGCGGCAGATGTCCACATCTGCCCCATGCGTCTCCAAGTGGTTTTGTAGGTCGGTCCTGACCTACGAAGCTACCCGGTCATTAGTGTGTCGATACACCTGTGCGCGAGTTTCAAAGACAGCTTTAAGAATGGGTATTGTGCCATTCGCTCCAGATCAGTCGATGATCACTTATGTGATAGTTCGTAAACTTGGTGAAATGTCCTTGGTGGTTCTCATAGATTTCATGAAAGACCGCCTTATCGAAGTCAAACACGCCTGAAACACCCGTGAACTTGTTGCCGGTGTGGGCCGGATGGAAAGCAATCTGGTCATAGTGATCGGTTCCAGCCAGGTTTGAGCCGGTTTGACTCCCGTAGGGAGTCAGGTGCATCCCGTACGACAGCAACTGTCGGCCCACCCGGTCAGTTGTGTTTGCTTTCGGAATGTTGAAATCCCCTATTAGAATAATATCGTGATCAAAGGTACGTTCTGATTTTGTGGTAACACGCTTATGCGCCCAGTAAGCCAGATTGTACACCTCGGCCACACGTCTCAGATATCCGGATTTCCCGCTGCCGAACAGAATATGAACATTGGCCAAAGTGAACGTGAACTGCCCGGATCGGAAAGACACAAGGTATGGATTGCGATTGAAACTGGTGAGCTTGGCCGTCACAGTCTGATTGTTGTATGTGATGTTCACCGATTTTCGCTCGTTCTTGAGAATCACCAATTCCCCCGCCAACTGGAGTCGTTGCACACGAGTGGTGTCGTAAATGAACCCCAGCCGTTCATCGTTGCCGGCACGATCGGTAATCAGATAATCATATTGGGTTCCAAGGAGATGTACTAACGCCCGGAACTGACGGAAGTCATCTTTGATCTCCTGGACGGCGATAAGATCGAACGGCCTCAGAATCTCTGCCATCAGAACCAGGTCACCGGTGCTTCGAATCTGGTCATCGTCACCAAGATTGCAGAGATTCCACGAGGCCAGCAGCATGTTGTCCGGTCTCTTCTCGGGGATCCCTCGATGAAGCTGGTGGCGTCGAATTGCTAACAGTTCATCGTCCAGATCATAGTGAAAGTCCGGACCGTTGTACGTGATTGCGGGCATAAAGCACCTCCTTTTTTAGTGACTCCATCAACCGAGTTCCTGGCTTGATATCCTAGGGTCGCTCGCCAACCCGGTCTTTCCTCTTCAACACCATCAGATCATAAGGATTCCGCCAGGTGCCTCTATCCTGCGGGTTCCGCCGCTCAATCATGTGACGATGCCTGCCCCACGAGCACATGACACCACAGAATCTCGCAAGTGCGGAACTCAATCTCGAATGCCCTGTCTGAGTATTACACAGATGTCACTTAAAAGGTAGTAACGCGCGATGCGATGTCAAGGACTATCTCTACATGGTACACACGTGGCCGGTGTACTTCCTAATGCATCGGCACATGTCATGCTGGGCGCAGTCGAAGGCCGTTTCGACATTGGGCGCGCGCGGCGCAAAGAACAGGCTTGCCTGCTTGCCCGCTATCCCAAACAGGTTCGAGACGGCCACCCGACCGCCTGGCCGTATTGTACGAAGGCTTGGATTCGCTTGACAACATGGGTATGTTGAACTTATATAATCCATATCCGAACTGTTCCGGGCATAACACGGACGTGCCGCTGATCGGCATTCCAGCAAACCAGGTATCGACTGCAATAATGGTCGGCATCACCACATGCTTGGCGCTATCGGCCCGCCCGAAGGATTGCAACGGCGTCCTTACATGGAGACCAGGATCGTGACAGATTCGTTCAATCTCAGTCGTTCA
>CBDUZQ010000207.1:0-5093 GCA_965371755.1 uncultured bacterium | reverse complement strand
CCAAGCTCTGCGGCATGACCCCTGAACAATGCGCCAAAATGTGTGAAGGTCATGCGAACTGCGACTTCACCCGGATGTCCATCAAGGGTATGACCTGCGGCGGTTGTGAATCCCAGATCAGCAAGGCTTTGTCCTCGATCGATGGTGTCAATAAGGTTATCAAGGTCGACCACAAAGAAGGGTTCGCGCTGGTATGTTTCGATCCGGCCAAAGTCGAAGGCAAAGCGCTTACTTCCGCAGTGATCAACAAGGGCTATCAGGCTGAGATCGTACCGGCTGTTGCCAAAACCTCAGATGCCCCCGCCAAGACTGAAGCGGCCTCCGGCAAGATCGGCTGCAGTCCAACTTGCGCCAAGACATGTGCCTCTCTCCAGAAGACCACTGGTTGTCCAAGCAGCAAGACCAAAACCAAGAAATCCGACGAGGGCTGATCACTAACTACCCTTGCAGGCAATAACAGGGCGGGACAGAGGTCCCGCTCTTTTTTTGTTGGCTGGACGGTCCGATACTAATGGACAGCAGGCCGACCGAGCATTGACCTTGCTATCGGCAGGCGGGTGTTGCTTATTGTCTGACGAACGGAACGAATGAAACGCGCTGGACAACCGATGAAACAGAACACGACATTATCCCGGATCATACACGCGCTACTCGCGGCCCTTGTACTGGTAGCTGTCACCGGCGGCGGATCGCTCCATGCGGCCAAGTTCTCAGGCGACCCGTTTTCACTCGGAGTGGGAGCGCGAGGGCTGGCCATGGGTGGCGCGGTGGTGGCCGGACCGTTCGACGGCAGCGCCGCCTACTGGAACCCGGCCGGGATGAGTCTACTGAACAATCGCCGGTTGATCGGGATGCACGCCGAAACGTTCGGGTCGCTGCTCAATCACGATTTCGTCGCCTACACCGACGGACGCAGCCGCGCCGGTTCGACCGTTCAGGCCTTTGGCTTCTACCTGTACTACCTCGGCGGCGGCGGGATCAAGATTACGCAATTGAACGAATTCGAGCGTCCGTACGTCGTGCGCGAGGAATCGCACAGCGATA
Organism: uncultured bacterium; assembly: GCA_965371755.1. Classification (GTDB taxonomy): domain Bacteria; phylum Zixibacteria; class MSB-5A5; order GN15; family FEB-12; genus JAJRTA01. Next base: position 4,049 of record CBDUZQ010000207.1, on the reverse strand, counting down.
TCCTGTTGTCAGCGGCTATAGCGGGACGGCTAAGTGAGCGACTCATGTATGGCCTGACCGCTAAGATCATCTATCGTGACATCGGTACCGAAACCGGCACCGGGCTGACCCTGGACGCCGGGATGCTGTACCAGTGGCGTCCGTTCCTGCGGCTGGGACTGATGGTAACCGACATAACCTCCGGCTTCATTCGTTACACCGGTAAAACGTTCGAGACCGGCGCCAACGTCGAGTCAATCTACCCAACCGTCAAGCCGGGGTTCCTGCTTGAGCATTCGCGTCGCGATTTCACGGGTCGTTTCGCTGCCGCGAGCGAGATCAAGTTTGAAAACCTGAGACATGCCTCCCAGTACTGGAGCGGATCGCTTTCGCTGGATGCTCACTATGGTTGGGAGTTGGGTTGGCGTGAGATGGTTTTTGGACGCGCCGGATTCGATATCGGCCGCTTCACAGCCGGCGGCGGGGTGAATGTCAAAAACCTCGCGATCGACTTCGCATACCTGCATCACTCCGACCTCGATGCCACCTTCCGCCTGTCGGCGGAGTATCGGTGGTGAGGGGCAGGTCATTTTCAGGTGCCGTCAGGCGACCTGACAGCCATCACGTGTGAAGGCAGGCGTCGGGCGAGGTCGCCCGACACCACCACCGAACCGGTACCCCACCCAGAGCGGCAGCGTCGGGTGGGTTTCTCATGCGTCATGGTTCGACTCCGCTCATCCTTCGACTCCGCTCAGGATGAGGTTGCCGGAGATCGTTTCTGTCCGGCGCTTCTTTCGTCGGGTGCCTGTCGTTTGGTGTGAGTTACGAGGCGATTCGCCCCTACAAACACGCTGGCTCAGGACCATCGTTGAACATGTAGTCGACTACATAGACGAGGTCGGAGATATCTACGTCGCCGGAACCATCGACATCAGCCGCCCACATAACCGGTGGTGGCGGACCATCATTGAACATATAGTCCACCAAATGGACCAGATCGGCGATATCCACAGTGGGGTCGCCGCTTCCGTCGATGTCACCGCACAGCGCCGCTACCGAAACCGTGCCGGATGACGCGGCCGGCTGGTACACATGTTCGAAACCATAGATTGATCCGTAAAAACTCACCTCTTGCGACTGCACGCCCCCAAGACTGATCTGGGCCGTTTGTCCCGGCGCGGCCTCCGGCGACACCGTGAAATGCAGTTTGAGAATGGGACCGCTTCCGGCGCTCAGGAACGGATACGCGGAATACCCTGAGATCCATGCGTGCATCTCGACGATACACTGCCCCGCTGCAGAATCGACAAACGTCTCGCTCACCTGTTGAAAGTCGACCGTGCGGCACCCCTCCACCGAACATGAATCATACACCAGTTCCAGGCTGCCGGAGTACTCGATGGGGATGACGATCTGCGACAAAGGCATGCTGTTGAGAGCGTCAATCTGAATCTCAATCTCGGCGCCGGCCGACACCTCAGCGCTGCCTGCTGTGGCCGTGTCCGCCAGCACATAGAGATACTCGGTGCGCGTCATACTGCGGCTGGTCTCAGCGTAATCAATCGCGAGCGTCACGTCATATATGCCGGGCGTAGTATACAGATGAACGGGGTTCTGAATCTCGGCGGAGTCACCATCGCCAAAGTCCCATGTCCACTTGGTAACGGACAGGTCGGAACTGGCCGTGTACTCGACTGTCAGCGGGGCCTGGCCGGCGATAGTGTCGGCATAGAACGTCAGGCCGCGGTCGGGATAAATACCGATATACATCCTCTCCCACATCGGATCACACCCGGCCCAGTCGCAATGAAGATTGTCGATAGCGTACCAGACGTTGGCCGAGCCGCCCCAACCGTAGTTCATGTGGTAGTAGTTCTGTTCCCCCGCCGTCATCCAGCCGTCGGCGACGATCATGTGATTGTAAATCAGGTAGTCAATCGGCCGGTCGTTGTCGATCTCCTGCTGGATCAACGCGAACCACGTAGCGGCTGTGTACGAACTCCGAAGTTCTTCCGTCACCGTATCCAAATAGCCGAAATTGTCCGGCAGCAGATCGAAGATCGGATAGGGGGAACCGATGGAGTAACACACACCGTAGTCGACGTTATACGCCTTGCCGACCTCCATAGACATCTCGGCCATGTTGTGGATGGTCGGTTCGTAGAAAAACCGGTCCGAAAAATTCCCTACCAACAGCCTGCCCGGGGTCGACCCACCGCATGATTGGTCACCGTTCCAAAGATAGCTGGTGTGATCGAACCCGGCTGGTGGCCATTGGTGGTACCAGATGATCTGGGCCAAAGCCGTGGCTACGCACCAGACCACCGACTGAGCTCCATCACCCATTGGACAGTAGCTGTTATACGGGGCCGTTTGGTGCCAGGTCGTACTCAGAAGGGGTCCGACCTGGTCGCGCGAACCGTGCTTACCGGATCGGAGCGAGGTGATGTACTCAGACCCATCAATGAGCAGTTGCTCCCACGCGCGCCGGTTGGACTGATCGAGCAGACGCCGGTCTCGATCCTCCTGATCGACATTGAGGTCGCCATAGGCAGCTTCATATTTGCGGAAGCGATCAGACAGGACGTCGCGCAACAGAGCAGCAATACCATGCACGTCATGTCGCTCCAGCGCTCCATATTCGGAGAAGGCCTTGATCGGGGGCAGTTCTTTGAGCACGGGAACTACCACGAGACCCTCCGGCTCGATATTGTAGCAGTGGGCCAGGAGGACGTCACCATCCTTGATCTCATGAATCGCCGAAACGCCGGGTGAAGCCGAACCGCTCCATGATCCCTGCTCGTATACGATGCGAGACAGCCAGTTCTGACACACCCGGTCCATTTCTGCTTTGGAAGCAATCGTTGCGCGCGATTCGCCGAAGGAGACCAGACTCAGAAAAATGACCAGCAACGACAGAGGATACCGGCTGCGCTTGTGTACGTAACCTACCATGCTAAGTCTAATATACTACAAACGGCCAGATTCCCTAATGCTAACGATGCTCCTGCAAATGGCCAACGTTCGCCGGGACAGGTGTTACGGTGCTGTCAGGCGTCGGGCGGGTCGCCCAATACCACTACCGAACGAATTGAGGCCGTTTACCTCGACGGTGGTCGCGGCGTCACCATCAGTGATTTCTCCCGCTGCACCGTCACCAGCCCCGGTTTGGCCTTACGCGGTTTGCGGACATGGCGACGCTCGGTGTAGATGACCGGAACTAATGAGTCGTGTCGCGCCTTGCTGTGAAAGGCGGCCACGGATGCAGCTTCTTCGATCTCCGCTTTCGACGGCACAAACGACTTGTTGGGATACTTGATGACGACGTGCGAGCCGGGACATTGCTGCGTATGAAACCACAACTCGTACGGCCGTGCATGGTCAAAGGTGGTGCGATCATTGTCGGCGCCCTGCCGTCCCACCAACAGTTTCAATCCGGTCGATAGTCGATACTCTCGATAGGGCAACCGTACCGTCTGCTCACCCCGACCGGGTGTCACACCGGGCGCCAGCGACGCCAACTCCTGCTCGTAACGTCGGCGCGCCGATTCAAAGTCGGCCTCCAGCGCCGCCTGTATTTCGTTCATCGCCGCGATCTCATCTCCGGTGATCTTAAGACGACGTTTCAGAAGTTTTTCGCCATCGCGGCCCTTGCGAAACTTTTTGAAGTAGGCCTCTGCGTTCTGCTGAGGTGACAGAGCTTCCTCCAGGTCGATCGTGGTCGGCTGGGGAGGATCGAAGTATACATCATCGACCGTGATCTCCTTAAGGCCCGTGCGGAGCCGACCGAAATTGATCTGCAGCAACTCTGCATACTTCTTGTAGCGCTCGAAATCAACCGCCTGTGCCAGATCCGTCTCCACAGATTTCAATCGTCTCTGAAGTTTCCTGACCTGACGCGCGACCACATCGGTTACTTTCTTTTCGTCATCAGCTTCATCGCGTACGGTCCGTTTCACCTCGCACATGGCCAGCGTCGCCAGCGACAGAGTCTTGAATTTGGTCGGTGTGTCCGACGCCGTCTTGAGGCGAAACGGATAAACTTCGACCGCTCGCAGTGAGTCATAAAG
>CBDUZQ010000206.1:0-5116 GCA_965371755.1 uncultured bacterium | reverse complement strand
CCCTTCGACTCCGCTCAGGGTGACGTTGTGCACTCTATTTCGACAGATCGCGAAATACCTCGTCCACGTCCGTCAACCGTTCCACTTGGAACAGACGCGGCCGCAACGTCGCTGCGCCGGGGAAGCCCTTGACGTACCAGCCCAAATAACGACGCATCATCTTCATGCCGCGCTCTTCCCCATACTCCTCAACCATCAATCGCGCGTGCCGTTTCGCCATCTCGATTCGTTCAGCAATAGTCGGTTCGTCGCGTAATTCACCGGTCTCGAGATAGTGATGCACCTGTCTGAAAATGTCTGGGTTGCCCAAAGCCGCCCGTCCCACCATAACAGCGTCACAGCCGGTTTCATCAAGCATCCGTCGGGCATCGAGCGGCGTCCGCACATCACCATTGCCGATCACCACGATATCCACCGTCTCTTTGAGGCGTTTGATCGCCGACCAGTCGGCTTTGCCGCTGAATCCATCAGCCTTGCTTCGAGCGTGAAGAGTCACGGCCGAGGCCCCCTCCTCCTGGGCGATCCGTCCTGCCTCCAGATAAACAGGGCTTGACCCGGACCAGCCCGTGCGCATCTTGATACTGACGGGCGTGGCCCCGGCCCCTTCCACCACCGCTGCGATAATCTCGCGGGTCAGCCCCAAATCCTTCAGCGCCGCCGCACCACCGTTCTTGTTGACCACTTTCCTGACCGGACAGCCGAAGTTGATGTCGACCATGTCCGGGCCGAACTCATCCACCGTGATCTGCGCAGCCCGCCGCATACTTTCAGGATTGGCGCCAAAAAGCTGTATCCCCAGCGGCTGTTCGTCCGCCTTAAAGGCCATCATCGATCGGGTTTTGCCTTGATTGCGGATCAGACCTTCCGATGAAATCATCTCCGTGAAAGTCATGGCAGCGCCCGCTTTCAGCGCCATCACCCGGAAAGGTCGGTTGGAAATGCCCGCCAGCGGCGCACAGACAACCCGACCGGTCAAGTTCAGATTTCCGATTCTCATGCCGACAATATAAGCATGCCTTCGGCTCACGACAAGCTCGTGTGCCGAAACTGACATGGGATGGCCAAGGCTGGTATAGAGTTACGCTCAGAAAAAGGAAGTTCGATCCACATACGAAAGGGTTTCCCCATGCCGGAGATTACTGTTAAGTACGAGGACAAAGTTATCGAGCGGATCGTCACGGAGAAGAAACGTATCTCCATCGGTCGCGGTAACGAAAACGATATTGTTCTGGAAAACCGCGGTGTCTCGCGCAAGCACGCCATGATCGAGTTTAACGACAAGGCCGCTGTCCTCATCGACAACGAGTCGCTCAACGGTACTTTCGTGAACAGTCGCAAGGTCTTCGAAGAGGTGCTGCGCGATCAGGATGTTATTACGATCGGCAAGTACTCGCTCGTCTACAATACCGAAACTACGAACGAGGGCAGTGAAGTGTCTAACTTCGACGGCACTATGGTGCTCAATACCAAGCAACAGAAGAAGCTGCTGGAAACCGACCGGATGGAACGACAAATCGTCGAGAAGTACGGCGGTTCTGTCCTGCTCGGTATGGAGAACGCCGACTTCGCCGAGCACCGCCTGGATCGTGAGGTATCAACCATCGGTAAAGCCAAGTTTGTGCATATCAGGGCCAAGGGCTTTTGGCTGTCGGGCATTCAGGCCAAGATTATCCAGGAGGACCAGATATTCTCGCTGGTTAACCTCGGCAAATCAGGGAAGGTCAAAGTCAACGGCGACGTAACGAGCCAGTGTGTTCTGAAGAATGGTGATCTGATCACGGTGGGCAAGACAACTTTCAAATTCGTCGAAGGCAAGAACTGATGAAGTATGGACTGATCTCCGATATCCACGCCAACCTGGAAGCACTCACTGCCGTTCTGAGTGATTTGGAAAAACAGAGCGTTGACAGCATCCACTGTCTGGGCGACGTAATCGGCTACGGCGCCGATCCCGAGGCCTGTTTGAAACTGATCCAGCGGACCTGTGACACCAAGCTCCTGGGCAACCACGAGTACACCGCGCTGGGTTTGCAGTCGGTGGAACAATTTAACGAGGCTGCCAAGGCTGCTGCTGAATGGACACAGCAGACACTCAATGAAGACGCGGTAGCCATTATGGCTGATTTCGATCTTGACCGCGCCCTCGACGATATGTACCTGGTACACGCCTCACCGTTCGAGCCGGACCGATGGCACTACCTCTTTACCGCCGAGGACGCCATCCGTGGATTCGGGCAGATGAAGCAGGATATCGGATTCTTTGGACATTCACATATTCCCATAATTCTGAGGGAAAGGCCGGACGCCCTGCCCCACGTGCGGGCCGGGCACACTTTCGCCGCCGATCCGGAAGGCCGCTATTTGATCAACGTCGGCTCGGTCGGACAGCCGCGTGACAATGACCCGCGTGCCTGCTACGTCGTCTATGAGTCCGACGAGCAAGATATAGAATTCCATCGTGTCGAGTATGATATTACGACCGCTCAGCGCAAGATGAGTAAGGCCAGTCTGCCGGAAACATTGATTAGCCGTCTGTCGGCAGGAATCTGAGAAGGGTAGAACATGAGCAAGTATTCTTCATACGTGCTTTTTCTTCTGATCTCCGTTTTTGTGGTGATCCTGTACGTTAATGATTTCGGTCCGCTGCAAAGCCTGCAGCAAACGATGACCGATCAGTTTGTTGCCATGACCACCCCCGAGGGCAACCGGCCCAATGTTGTCGTTGTGACCATCGACGGCCGAGCTCAGGATGAGTACGGATCCTGGCCATGGAATCGCGACCTGGCCGCTGATCTGCTCGCCGCTACGGCCTCCGGCGAACCGAAAGTGATCCTGGCCGATTTCGATCTCAGCGAAGACGCCTATCAGGATTCCGCCGGCTTTACCGCCGTTTTGGCCGGACAGCTTTCGTGGATGGAGAACGTCATCCTACCATACGACATCGCCCTGGCCACCTATCGCAGCAGCAAGACCAATAACCCGGATCACCTGTTCAATTACTCCCTGCCCGTCTCCAATCCGTTGGGTTTGATGGATGAGGACGCCAGCCTCCAGGTCAGAAAAGTGTTCTTGCCGGCTGAGAAACTACTGGAACACGACCCTTACCTTGGCTTCAATTACACGATGCCGGATGAAGATCGAGTGCTGAGACATCAACCGTTGGTGATGAACTATGAAGGCTACTACTACCCGTCGATGTCGCTGCTGGCGGCTGCAATCTTTCTGGGAGTATCGCCTGACGACGTGAAGGTCATCGAGAAAGAAGCGATCCATGTCGGTAGTCAACGTGTAATCCCGACCGACAACACCGGCGCCGGTTTTATCCGACATTATTCCGCAACCGCCTTCAAGCGGTATTCGGCCGCGGAGGTTCTGGGAAACGACTTTGATTTCGGTGCTTTCAAGAACAAGGTGGTCCTGGTGGCCGTGGACGATCCGTCCATAACTGAGGCTTTCCGTACGCCGATCGAAGAAGCCACACCCATATACCTCGTTACGGCCGGCGTGATTGAAAACATCATCAGCGAGAAGTTAGTGGACGTAAAGGATGAACGTACCGGCCTGAATATGATTCTCCTGTTTTTCCTGGGCGCGATTTGCGCTTTCGTTCTGCCTCAGGTTTCGCTGTTGTATCGTATCGTGATCCTGGTCGGGGGATTGATATTGGTGGGAAACGTCAACTACTTCATGATAAGTTCCTTCAACATGGCGCCGACGACAGTCTATGTCGGCCTGGAGTTGATTTTATTCATGGCCGCTGCTGCCATGCTCGAGTCCGACTTGCTGGGCGGTGCAGCCGAGAAAAGCAGTGCCAAAGCAATCAAACCCGGAACCAAAGCCAGGAGCTCATCCGCCCCGAGCAAGGGTCAGCCGACGCCGACCTCCGCTGTCCCCGTTCGCGAGATCGTTGCCGGCAGCAACGACCCGAATAGTCAGGAGACTGCTATCCTCAGTATGGATGACAGCCGTCCAAGTGTTGCCGACTATCAGGCTATCGACATCGATAACTCGGCCGACCAGACGACAGCCACGCCGGCCGATGGTGTCCAGTCGTCAGCACACGATTCCCTGGAGCGTACCATAGACGCCGACATCTCATTGGACGCCGACGCCGGTCCGGAAATCATCTCACCTGAGCCGACGGAGTCAGGTTCCGAGAAGGCACCTGCGGCGTCATCGCCCGGCGCTGGCGAGGCTCCGGTGTCGCCTGATGACTCCGGGATATTCGACACGCCGTCCGGATCCGCACCAATCCCGCAGCAAAGTGAACTCAAGAACCTCGGCCGTTATCAGATCACGGGTATCCTTGGCAAGGGCGCCATGGGCACAGTATACCGCGGTGTCGATCCGGCCATTAACCGGCCGGTGGCGCTCAAGACGATCCGGCTTGACTTCGTATCCGACCCGGAGGAGATGGCCGAACTCAAAGAACGACTTCACCGGGAAGCGCAGGCGGCCGGTAAACTCTCGCATCCCAACATTGTCACTATCTATGATGTGGGAAGTGAGGGTCACCTTCAGTATATCGCGATGGAATACCTTGAGGGGCGTACTCTTGAGGACATGATCAAGAAGAAGACGAAGTTCAACTACCGGATCATCGCTGAAGTCATTATGCAGATCTGCTCGGCTCTGGAATACGCCCACCAGCAAGGCATCGTACATCGAGACATCAAACCGGCCAACATCATGATTCTGAAAGACTACCGCGCCAAGGTGATGGATTACGGCATCGCCCGTGTGGAATCAAGCTCCATGACCAAGACCGGCATTGCCATGGGCACGCCCAATTACATGTCGCCGGAACAACTCAAGGGACAGGCGCCCGACCAACGGGCTGATCTGTTCAGTCTCGGCGTCGTAATGTACGAACTACTGCTTGGGCGGCGCCCGTTCAAGGGTGAGAACATCACCTCCTTGATTTACTCAATCCTGCACCAGGAACCGCAGAAACCGTCGAATATCAATCCGCAGGTGCCGTTGTTGTTCGACCGCATCATTGATCGGTGCCTCAGAAAGGACCCGTCCGAACGATATCAGAAAGCCGGCGACATCATGGGCGACCTGAAAGACTTCGTGGAGGCGTTCGCCGGAAGGAACTAAGGCTACACAACGA
>CBDUZQ010000205.1:0-5123 GCA_965371755.1 uncultured bacterium | reverse complement strand
CCAACGCACCGGTCGTAATCGAACAACTGGAGCAGCGCATTGCGGACGAGGCCGGCGATGGGGAATAGCCCGATTGTCATACGAATCGAAGATGTAGTTTTAGGCTTTAGAAAATACTGGAGAGAGCCATGAGTGAACAAAACTCCGATTTCACCAGAAGAAAATTCATGACGGCTTCGGTTGGCTGCCTGGCCGTAGCAGCGATGGCAGGTGTAACACCCTCGGTCGTTCGCGGCCAGGAGAAGAAGACCGAACCCGACAAGAAAGGCATAGTCTCTCGCAAGCTGGGCCGCGCCGATCTAATGGTGCCGATTGTCAGCATGGGTGCGGGCGCCGCCAACGATCCCGGCCTGGTGCAAGCCTGCTTTGAGGCCGGGATGCGACATTTCGATACGGCAGCGTCGTATGGCTACGGCCGCAATGAGCAGATGGTGGGCATGGCTTTGGCCAAGATGGGTGTGCGGGACAAGGCCATCATTGGTACCAAGGTGCTCACACCAGCGCAGCGCACCGGCGTGACACCAGCCGAGTTGAAGAAACAGGTCATCGCCGCTGTCGAGGGCTCGCTGAAGAGACTAAAGACGGACTACATCGATATTCTGTGCATTCACGACGTTCGCGACGCTGCGACGGTCAAGGACGAGGCCACTATGGAGGCGTTGGTGCACGTGAAGAAGCAGGGGAAGGTGCGCTATGTCGGTGCTGCAACTCACGCCGCCATGGCCGATGTTATTAACGCGACGGTTGAAGCCGGGATCTACGACTCCGTGTTGACGTCGTTCAACTTTACGATGGCCGACGACACGGCAATGATGAGCGCTGTGGCCAACGCCGCGGCTAAAGGTGTCGGGGTCATTGCCATGAAGACACAGGCCGGTGGCGCCAATTTTCCCAATCCGGAAACGCTGCGGCAGTACAGCAGTGCGGTCGTCAACTCGGCGGCGCTCAAGTGGGTGCTGCGCAATGAGAACATCGTCACAACGATTCCGGGGATCGGCAACTATGACCACATGCGGGCCAATATGGCAATCGCCGGCAATCTCGAGTATACCGATGAAGAGAAGAACTTCCTCTCCGATAACAGCATCAAGCTAAGCATGGGGTTCTGTCGCCAGTGTCGGTCCTGCCTGGCCAGTTGTCCTCACGATACCGAGATTCCGGATCTGATGCGGACGCACATGTACGCGACACAATACGCCGATTTCCACAAGGCGCGCACGACGATCGATCAGATCGCTCGCGGTCGTGGATTGGACGCCTGCGCTTCATGTTCGACCTGCACGGCGCAGTGTGTCAACTCGGTCGATATTCCCAAAAAGATCGGAGATCTGAAACTGATCTACGCTTGATGTTGAACCCGAGTGGCCACCCACCCATCTGCAAACGTCAGGAGGACAGGCCTCCTGACCTACTACTCATTCCGCAAGGCCTCGACCGGATCGACGCGAGCCGCGCGAGCCGCCGGATAAACTCCGGCGATCAGGCTGACGATCAAACCAACTGACAGAGCTGCTCCAATCAACCACAACGGCATCGCAAACAGTTCGACCGGGTCTATGCCCTCACGCTCCATGATCGTACGCGCCACCAACGAAGCCAGTCGCGCGATTATCCAACCCAGAAGAATGCCGAACGACGCCCCGATTACTCCAATCGCACCCGACTCAACCAGAAACAGTATTCGAATGTCGCGTTCGTCGGCGCCTAACGATTTGAGCACGCCGATCTCGCGGGTGCGTTCGATAATCGACATCACTAACGTGTTGATGATGCCTAACGAGGCCGTGCTCAGCGCAATCAGACCGATCATAGCCAAACCGAGGTTGAAGTACAGGAAGATGCGTTTGATCTCCTCAAACTCTTCGGCATAGCTGAAGGTTCGGAAACCCATGGCTTCGACCGAGTCCTTGATCGGCTGATAGGGGACGGTTGGATCGATATCAAGCGTGACGCGCGGATAGCTGCGCGCTGATGCGTTGTCGTCAGCGAGGAAGGTCCCCCGCCTTATGGCCGAGAGTAATTCCATAGGGTCGGCGCTGAGTCCACCGGCATCGAAACGCATGGCGGTACCGACCGGTATGATGATCGGCTCCAGCCTGGAGCGTCCGTGCTGCCGCTCCTCCAACACGCCGCGCACCAGCAAGGTGTCGCATATGATCATCTGTGCGTTGAGATAGCCATCCAGAAAACGACGCACCGCTTGATTGAACTCCTGCCGAGCGAGGCGTTCGGCGAAATCCCGCTGCAAGAGAGAATCGAAACGCACTCCGCGCAGACGTTCGCGTATCTCCCCTCTCTCGTCATAAAAGATGTGCGCCAGACCGCTGTCAAGGCTGGACAGCGATACCGACACCGCTACGCTTTTGCCGATGATGGAATCCGGTTCCTCGATACCGACCATTTCGAGAAACTCCTCGCTCACGAGCGCCTGACGCGCCGAGTCGGCGTCGAACGTCTCCCCCGCCACCAATTGCGACAATAGCTTCGTTTGCAGAGCCGCCGTCGGCAGTGCCTGTGCTTTGGTCGTTACCAGGCTGTCACCGAAAGCAACCTTTACCGAAAATGACTCCATCGGATAGGCCAGGTTGACACCCGGTACGGCGGCCAGTTTTTCCACGGCCTGTTGATCCAGCACCGCAGCCGAGTCAGGCTCACCATCTTCCGAACGCTGGGGGTAGACAATCATGGTGGAGAACAACCCCAATTTGTCAAACTGCTCCCGCACCAGCCGCTGGTTACCGGCGCCGAACGAGAGCATAGACACAAACGCGGCTATGGCGATGACGACGCCGGAGATAGTAAGAACCGCCCGCAGCTTCATACGCCACAGGTTGCCCAACGAGATGGACAGGCGATCGCGCAGGGTCACGGCAGCATCCCCCCAGACGACGATTCGTCTACGATGCGACCATAGTGCATCTTCACGGTACGATGGGCGTATCTTGCGGCCAGGTCCAGATCGTGCGTGACTAGCACTACTGTAAGACCCTGCCGGTTAAGCTCGGTCAGCAGTGACGCGATTTGCTGCGCGTTGGTCTGATCAAGATTGCCGGTCGGCTCGTCGGCAAAGAGCAGTTGCGGCGATTTGACCAGAGCCCTGGCCATAGCCACACGCTGCTGCTCGCCACCCGAGAGGTCGGCCGGACGGTGGTCCATGCGATCACCCAGACCCAGACGTTCGAGCATTTCGGCCGCTCTGTGCTGCCGTTGGCGTCGCGGCGTGTCATCGAAGTAAAGAGCGAGTTCCACATTGCCCAGTGCTGTGCGATGCGGTATCAAGTTGAACGACTGGAAGACCATGCCTACTTTTTGGGCTCGGTAAGCGGCCAACTCCTTCCGGTTCAGAGAACCGAGCGTTACGCCGTCAACCTCGATGCGACCCGAACTGGGCGTGTCCAGACCGGCCAGAAGATTCAGAATCGTGGATTTGCCCGATCCCGAAGCGCCCACGATGCCGACAAACTCCCCGCGATCTATAGACAAGTTGACCTCATCCACGGCGCGCACTTCCTGGGGACCGCGCCGGTAGTAGCGGCACAAGTCAACCGCTCGTAACCAGGTGCCGGATCGGTCGATGGTGTCGGATGGAGACTGTTGGGTATCGGGCATAACACACTAACTTAGTTTCGTTCGGCACAGCGTGCAACTACAATTGCTGATACCTACGATACGGTAGAAAGGGTGATTCGGGTTCGTTGTCTTTGGTGTCCTGCTGCACGAGCGCTTGCAGGCATCGTGGGTGGCTCAACCGCCTTCGAGGAAGGGATGACGCGCCGTCGGTTCGAGGACCAGTGGCACGCCTATATGATACGCACCAACGCGAATCCTACCGTTTGGCCAACCCTGTCTGATGGGAGGCTATCGTTTCCACTTCCTTTGGCGACAAACCGATTTTGTCCGCAAGAAGTACACGGAGTGACTCGCTGAACTCGCCCGAGGTTGCTTTTTCCTGCGCCAGGGCGATCTCACGGCTCATCTGTCCGCTGTTGATCATGTTGCTGTAGCCGAAACAGCCCTTGCTGCAACCCAGCGGGTTAATGTAGCAGAAGTTGACCATGTCGTGCAGGATACAATCGGTGCGCCAACTGGATACGTGATCCTCTGGCTTGCGCCAGCCGAGTTTTGACATAATAGTAGTCTTGATCAGTTCCCGATCCCATTCGATATAGTCAAACAGGCTCAACTCCCGGATATTGGGGTCGTTCAGTTTGGCCGGGCGGTCCGAAAAGATCGGGTTTCCGGAAGCACGAAACTCCATCCGCTGAAGAATGTGATACCAGCGAAGTTTGAAATACTCCCAGTCGAGAAGCTTGGACAGCCTGGAGCGTGACTGCCCCAATCCAGCCTTCCGCTGAATCTCGCCGAACGCCTTAACTGCGACATCCTCCGACTTTTCCATTTCGGAACTTCCCCAAACGATCAGCGGCACCCGGTGTTTTTCGGCCGCTTGGTAGGTTATACTCCGATAACCGTAGGCGCAGGCAATACAGAGAACCTGGATAATAGCCGGCAGTCCAAGCGGCAGTTGGTGCCTGATCTCGCCGCGCACGATCTTGGTGGCGATATCCCGTTTGGAACGGATCTCAAGCAGATCGACATCAAGTTTCTTGCAAGCCGTGTGGATATTGCGCACCGCCTGCTCAGCTCGGAACTCATTGTCATAGTTAACCGCCAGTACACGAAGGCCATACTCAGCCGCCATCATGTGTAAAACGAACGAACTGTCGCGTCCACCGCTGAGCGGCACGATACAGTCATACTTGTCCGCTTTGCCCTTTATTGCATCGACGACCTGATCAAGGGCCTCGCGACCCTTGTACTTTGGTTCGGTGTACGAACCACAGAGCGTACAGAGACCTTCATCGTTAAGTTCCACGCCCGGAACTGTGTCAGGCATAATACATCGTTTACAGCGTCTTACCTCTTGCATTTGTCTCGTATCCTCCTTTGGACCCCTCCGGAATTCAGAGTGCAGGGGCTAAGATATATTACCATATACTATCGACGCAGGTCAAGCGAAACTTGCTTCCGCCGGTTCGAATAATGGATTCCTTCAGTAGAGAATCCTCCGGCAATCTCGCCGGGCGAACGGTCTTAGTCCCCGTAGGGTGGGTCCGTCTTCG
>CBDUZQ010000204.1:0-5151 GCA_965371755.1 uncultured bacterium | reverse complement strand
CCGATGATCCCCAGCCAAACGACGCCTATAACAAAGATCAGAATGCGGTTGGCCTTAAGCCAGCAGATCCGCTGGTGTTCGTCCATGCGCATGAAATCCATCTCGGTTCTCATACCGATCCTCCTATTCCTCTAGTTCAAACAGTTCGTCCGGACGCATACCAAGCACTCGGGATATGCGAAAGGCCAGCAGCGCTGATGGTACGTACTGATTCTTCTCGATGGCCAGGATGGTCTGTCTGCGCACGTCGACCTTCTCGGCCAACTGTTGCTGGGTCAGGTCCAGCCTGGCGCGATGTTGCTTAATATGGTTTTTGAGCTTCATCTTGTCTCTTAATGTTACTCATAACATACAAAATGTACGGTATAGCGCACATATTGTCAAGCGTTTTCTTCGGACGTATGGACAGGTCGCGTTGGCTGCGATACTCCTTTACAAAGGAGACGGCATATCATATATTTGACGTTCCTGTGTCGGCCAATGGACTTTTTTATGGTGTTGGCCGACAAGGGGTTAATGACCGCTTCCGAGCCTGGTCGCGCTTTTGGGTTGTTCGACTCGCCGGCGGCGGCAGAAAAGTGGTTGAGACAGAGCATGTATCGTATTGAAACCAAGATTGACACATCGTCGGAAACGTACAAACAGAACCTCGAACTGAACAAGGCTCAGCACCGCCAGTTCAAAGAACGGCTGGAACAGGTCAAATTAGGCGGCTCGGAGAAGGCGCGCAAACGTCACACGGACCGCAAGAAGCTCCTGCCGCGGGATCGATTGGCTAAGCTGCTGGATCGTAACACACCCTTCCTCGAACTGAGTTCGCTGGCGGCGTACGACATGTATGACAACGATGCGCCCTGCGCCGGAATTATCACCGGGATCGGTACCGTCCATGGCAAGGAAGTGATGGTCGTGGTCAACGACGCCACCGTCAAGGGTGGCACCTACTACCCGATGACGGTACTCAAACATGCCCGCGCTCAGGAGATTGCACAGACGAATTGCCTGCCGTCGATCTGCCTGGTCGACTCGGGTGGCATCTTTCTGCCGAAGCAGTCTGGTGTCTTTCCTGACAAAGATCACTTCGGTCGCATCTTCTACAACGAGGCGCGCATGTCGGCGCTGGGTCTGCCGCAGATCGCTGTTGTTATGGGTTCCTGTACGGCGGGCGGAGCGTACCTTCCGGCCATGTCGGATGAGTCGATAATCGTCCGCAAACAGGGCACGATTTTCATTGGTGGACCGCCGCTGGTGAAGGCGGCTACCGGCGAAGTGGTTACAGCGGAAGAGCTGGGCGGCGCTGATGTTCACTGTCGCACCTCGGGTGTCACCGACCACTACGCCCAGAACGACGAACACGCCCTGCAACTGGCCCGCAATGTCATCGAGAACCTCAACCGTCCGGCCAAGTTTCCGATCGACCGCACCTCGCCGGAAGACCCACATTACGATCCCGAAGAACTGTACGGCGTCGTCTCCAACGATATCCGCAAGCCGTTCGACATCAGGGAAGTGATCGCGCGCATCGCCGATGGCAGTCGCTTCCACGAATTCAAGGAACTGTACGGAACCACGCTGGTGACCGGCTTTGCGCGCATCATGGGATACCCGGTCGGCATTCTGGGTAACAACGGCGTGCTGTTTGCCGAGTCGGCCCAGAAAGGGGCGCACTTTGTGGAACTCTGTGCCGAGCGCAAGATACCGTTGATCTTTTTGCAGAACATCTCGGGGTTCATCGTCGGTCGTCAGTACGAAGCGGGCGGTATCGCTCGCGATGGCGCCAAGATGGTGCACGCCGTGGCCAACGCCGATGTGCCCAAGTTCACGCTGATCGTCGGAGGTTCCTATGGTGCCGGCAACTACGCCATGTGTGGACGCGGGTACCTGCCGCGCCTCCTATGGATGTGGCCCAACGCCAAAATCTGCGTGATGGGCGGCGACCAGGCGGCGGGTGTACTTACTGACGTCAAGATCAAGCAACTGGAACGAGAGGGCAAGAAGCTCACCGAGGAGGAGATACAGGCTATCCGTCAGCCGGTGCTTGACAAGTATGAATCTGAGTCGACCCCGTACTACTCCGGGGCGCGGCTGTGGGATGACGGCATGATCGGTTTCACCGACACACGACAGGCGCTGGCGCTGGGGATATCGATGTCCCTGAACGCCTCGATTCCGGATCAGAAATTCGGCGTGTTCAGAATGTAACCGACCATAAATGGCATTTATTATGAACTACGATACTATAACATTCAAGAAGAACGACCGCATCGCACGGGTGACGTTCAGCCGTCCGGAGATACACAACGCTTTCAACTCGACGATGATCTCCGAGATGACGGATGTTTTCGGTGAGATTGAAAAGGATGAGAACATTCGGGTAGTCGTGTTGACCGGCGAGGGGAAGTCGTTCTGTGCTGGGGCTGATCTCAACTGGATGCGCGGCGTTATCAAACAGACCTTCGATCAGAACTTGGCCGAGTCGAATGCGCTGGCCGAGCTTTTCAATAAAATCTATCGTTGCCGTCGTCCTGTGATTGGTCGCATCAACGGCGCTGCTATTGGCGGCGGCACGGGTTTTGTGGCGGTGTGCGATATGGCTATTGCGGCGCGTTCCGCGAAATTCTCGTTCTCCGAAGTCAAGATCGGCGTGGTGCCCGCTTGTATCGGGCCGTACGTGGTCAAGAAGATGGGGGAGGGCAAGGCGCGCGAACTGTTTATCACCGGCGAGCGGATGAATGCTGAGCGGGCGCATGAGGTCGGGTTAGTTAACAAAGTGGTCGATGACGATCAATTGGATGATGCGGTCGATGCGCTCGTGAAGACACTGTTGTCGTCAGGTCCCGAGGCAGTTGCGATGGCGAAGAAACTGGTCAGGGAAGTACCGGAAATGACACCCGCACAGTTCAAGCCTTACACGGCGGAGATGATTGCGAAGCTTCGGGTGTCTGATGAGGGACAGGAGGGGATGGACGCATTCCTGAACAAACGTAAACCGAATTGGGTGACGGAGTGATGATCGAAGAACGGTACCCCACCTAGAGCGAAACGTCAGGTGGGTTGCCATCGGAAAGCAAGAAGTAATACAGACCATGAATAAGCTCTTCAAGAAGATTCTCGTAGCTAACCGTTCCGAGATCGCCGTCCGCGTGATGAACGCCTGCCGCACGCTCGGGATTCCATCGGTAGCCGTCTATTCGGATGCCGATGCCAACAGTAAACATCGATTTTACGCCGATGAGTCGGTCAATATCGGACCGCCGCCGCCACGCGAGTCCTATCTTGATATTGACAAGATAATCAGTGCGGCCACGGCCACCGGCTGCGATGCGATCCATCCGGGGTATGGGTTCCTTGCGGAGAATCCGGTGTTTGCACAACGTTGCGCTGACGCCGGTATCGTTTTTATCGGTCCCTCGCCGGAAGCGATCACCCTTCTGGGCAACAAGGTGCAGTCGCGAATCAAGATGGCCGATGCGGGCGTGCCGCTGATCCCCGGTATGAAAGGAACCGAGACCGACATTGATATCTACCGCCAGGCAGCCAGGAAGGCTGGCTACCCTGTGATGATCAAAGCGGCTGCCGGTGGTGGTGGCAAGGGGATGCGGGTAGTCAATTCTCCTGAAGACCTGATGGAGGCAATCGAGGCGGCACAACGTGAGGCGAAGAATGCCTTCGATGATGACACTGTCTATCTCGAGAAGTACATCGTCAAACCGCGCCACATAGAGTTCCAGATAGTAGCGGACAGCCATGGCAACACTGTCCATGTGTTTGAGCGGGAGTGTTCGATCCAGCGACGACACCAGAAGATTATCGAGGAGACCCCATCGACGGCGCTTGACGATGACACTCGTGCTCGCATGGGGGCCGATGCTGTCAGGGTGGCGCAGGCGGCCGGCTACACCAACGCCGGTACTGTCGAATTTCTCTATGACGAGAGCGGCAACTACTATTTTCTCGAAATGAACACGCGTATCCAAGTGGAACATCCGATCACCGAGATGGTCACCGGCGTGGATCTCGTCGTTGAGCAGATTCGCATCGCTGCCGGGCTGCCGTTGTCGGATCAATTCGGCAAACTCAACCAGCGTGGTCATGCCATCGAGTGCCGCATCTACGCCGAGGACGGCGAGAATATCTTTATGCCGTCGACCGGTAAGATTATCCATTACTCCGAACCGAGCGGCCCGGGTGTGCGCGTTGATTCGGGTGTGGTCGGCGGTGTCGAAATCACAATTGATTACGATCCGATCATGGCCAAGCTGATCGTGCACGCCCCCACGCGGGAGCTTGCCATCCTCAAAATGGTTGACGCCCTGAACAACTACAAGCTCCTCGGCGTCAAGACCTCCAAGAAGTTCATGATCGACGTGATGACACACCCGGAGTTCGCGGCCGGGCGTACGTACACGGATTTTATCGAGAAGCACATGAGTGATCGGGAGATTGACGGCGCCGAGTATCAGGAGTTGGCTGTAGCGGTAGCCGCAGCCGCATCGACGCAAGGTGTGGGCAAGCCGGTAAGCGTCGCCGGCGCCAGCGGGTCGACGGTGCCCGAACCCTCGCAGCTAATCGGTGGCTGGCAGATCGGTGATTCAATCAGTAAGTGATGGCAGTCGGAACGACCATAGTGTAAAGGTGCAGAGACAATATCAATGAACAATGCTGAATTTGTTTTCGAGGGTGAGACAATAGACACTTCGTGCGAGAAGAGCGGGGAAGTTCTGGTGGTGAACGTCGGCGAGCGGAAGTTTGAATTCACACCGGTGGGCGACAACCTCTTTGCCACCAATCTCAACGGTACGCGCTGCGTGATTGGCGTGGCCGAACACAAAGGCACCTACTACCTTGATATCGATTCCGTCCTGTTGGAAGTGCAGGAACCTTCCGAGAATGGTTTCGCCGGCGGCGCTGGTGCTCTGGCGGGGGAGAAGGACAAAATCTTCGCGCCTATGCCGGGGAAGATCGTCAAGATCATGGTGGCCGTTGGTGACGAGGTGACCGAGAAGCAGCCGATGGTGATCGTCGAAGCGATGAAGATGGAGAACCAGGTCAACTGTCGCGCCAAAGGGAAGGTCAAGGCGGTCAATTTCGCAGTCGGCGACCAGGTCGATACCGAAAGCCCGATCATCGAGTTGGAGCTGGAGGAGTGAT
>CBDUZQ010000203.1:0-5159 GCA_965371755.1 uncultured bacterium | reverse complement strand
TACCGCAGTGCCGGACAAGAGGCGGCCTGGAGGGTTGTTCAGCCACAATCTCTACACACGCTTGGCAATTATCTTTATCTCAGCGCTCACTGCGAAAGAGCCAACGCCGAACGCACGTTCAGGCTGGATCGAATCGAGGCGTACGAACTTCTGGAAGATTAGCAACCGCGGGATACAAAGAAACCCGGCGAATCCGAAGACTCACC
This sequence comes from uncultured bacterium, assembly GCA_965371755.1. GTDB lineage: Bacteria > Zixibacteria > MSB-5A5 > GN15 > FEB-12 > JAJRTA01. The sequence continues at coordinate 4,953 of CBDUZQ010000203.1, read as the reverse complement.
GGGCACACTATGTATGTAGAACGAAACGTTGTCGACTCTTAGAATTCGGTCTTACCCGAGAACTTAAACGATCCCAGATGCACTGTCGGCACGGTCATACAACCAACGGCGCTCCACCAGGAGTCAACGCATTCGGTTTCCTTCGACATCGCCACCGTTGACTTAAAGGCGCGCGTGAATGAGTCGGTGAAACGCAGGTTCTTCAGTCCACCCACAATCTGGCCGTTCTCGATCAGGAAAGTACCGTCGCGAGTCATGCCGGTAAGCACCATGTTGCGAGTGTCGATCAATCCGTTGATGTAGTGGAAACGAGTGATCAATATCCCTCGTTTGACGGCTAAGATCATTTTCTCCCGCTTCACTTTTCCCGGAGCCATGAAGATGTTCATCGCGAAGGCGCCCTCGGAACTTTCATCGGCGGTGATGGCGTGACCGGTCGATTTCTTGCCGGCCTTTTTCGCCCAGGCGCGGTCGAAGACCACACCCTTTGCAACCCCTTTGTCGATAAAAGCCACCTTCTTCTTGGGCACACCCTCGAAGTCAAAGGGAAACGCCGCCGAACGAGTGTCGAGAGCGTTGTCGTACAGAGAGACCTTATCGGAGGTAATCTTCTTGCCGATCCGGCCCGAAAGAAACGACGTCTTTTGAACGAAGGGCTTGGAGCCCAACCCAACATAGTTTATCCACTCCAGCATTTCGGCAACCGCCGGCGGCTCGAGGATCACCTCGTATTCGCCGGGATCGACCGCGCGCGGATTCTGTGACTGGTCGCACTTATCGACAGCAATCCTGGCCAACCGCGTGAAATCCAGATCGCTCACCTGCCGCGACGTGCCAGCGGCATAACCCGACGACGTGTCGGACATGGCAATCATGTTCACCGAGGCCGAAGTGAACGGCTGGTATGCTTCAACGCCGAGCGAATTCACTACCGCTATCTCACCACACGAGGTGGCGCACGATCCGGCCACCGTAAACTTCTTCCGACCCGCCTCAGCAATCACTTTCTTAACCGCCCCGGCGCGATCGCGCGGGCTGAATCCGGCGGTGAGTTCATCGAAGGTGTCAAGACTCTTATACTTCGCCGGTTTGGGCAGGCCGGGGAAATTCGGGTTCTCCGGCTGCTGTCGGGCTATCTCAACTGCATCTTCGAGTGTTTTACGCAAGTCAGCTAACACCACCGAGTTACATGAGGCCACGCCGACCCGCTTGCCAAGCACGGCGCGGAAGTAAATGCGGCAGTTATTCTCGTATACATTCTGGTGGATGTACGAATTAGCATAGCGCGTAAGCCCCGACTCGTTGCCGATGTGGACTATCTCGGTCTGGTCGGCTGACGATTTGGCCATAACCTGTTGCAGGCGGGCGATCAGTTTTTCTCTTCCAGTCATTTGCTCACCCCCACCTTAACGTTTCGGAACCTGGCCGGCGCGACGCCGTGCGCGACGTGCGCCGTTTGCATCGGCTCACCTTTTCCGCAATTGGGTATACCCCACACATGCCAGTGCTTCTTGTTGCAAATAGCATCGCAGGAATTCCAGAACTCCGGGGTGATGCCGGTATAGGTTGGATTTTTGTACATCTGCCCCAGTTTACCGTTCTTGATTTCCCAGGCGCACTCACCGCCGAATTGGAAATTGAGGCGTTTGTCATCAATCGACCAACTCTTGTTGATGTCGAAGAAGATACCGCTTTTGGTGTCGGCGATAAGTTCATCCAGTTCCCAGCTACCGGGTTCGAGGTTGATATTGGTCATACGAATCAGCGGCAGACGATTCCATCCATCGGCTCGCATGGCGCCTGAGGAACGTTGGTCGATCACCGGCGCCGTCTCGCGGCTACTCAGATATCCTACGAATTTCCCTCGGCGAACCAGCCAGTTGCGTTGAGCCTTAACACCCTCGTCATCATAACCGAAACTACCAAGACCTCCCGGCACGGTAGCGTCGGCTACGATGTTCACAATATCCGAGCCGTATCTCAACTTGTTCAGCTTGTCAATCGTCATAAACGAGCCGCCGGCCAGCGATATCTCGGTGCCGAGGACACGGTCCAACTCGGTTGGGTGGCCGCACGATTCATGCACCTGTAGAGCCATCTGTGGTCCGTTGATGATAACCGTCGTAGTCGTATCGGGACATGCCGCCGCTTTCAACAGAGCGACTGCTTCTTCGCGGACGCGCTCGGCATGGTCAAGGAAATTCATCCCGTCGACGTACTCATAGCCACTGGTCGCGAAATCGCCGCCGAAAGAGTTCGGATATGAGCGCCGGTGCGCCTCCTTACCGTCAAATGAAATAGCGGCGTAACCCCCGCCCGACTCCATTATTTCCTGTTCGATCTCAGCACCCTCGGTGGAGACAAACAGCGTGTTGATGCGATAGAACTCCATCGAACCTTCCGCCGTCTTGATCTTCTTCGACTTCCGAAGAATATCACACACCTTCACCAGCAATTCGATTTTGTCCTCAGTTGGCACTTCAAACGGATCCCTCTTGAACTTCGTTCGGTAGTGATCCACAAACGGCTCCTGCTCCGCCAGCACGACCGGTTCCTGCTTGGTCATGGCCGAGGCCCTGGCGATCTTCAGGGCCAGGTTGGCCGTCTTCTTGAGTTCGGCAGCGGTGAGGTTGGCCGTGGCAGCGAAACCCCAGGCTCCGTTGGCCACCACGCGAATGCCGACCCCGACATCCAGGTTGCGCGACATGCCGTCGACGTGGCCATCAGAAACCTGAAGCGCTTCCTTCTCGCGCCGGACATAACGACAGTCGGCATAGGCGACGCCCTTGCCTCGCAGCCAGTTGATACATTCTTTCAGTTTCTCTTTCACAAACCCTCCGGAAAGCAGGGTTAACGTTTTGTCTACTTATGGTCGGGAAGGTACGCCAAACAGCCACCCCGGTCAAGCGTCGAGCCGGGGAAAAGCGATCTCAATGCAAATTGGCGTTGACTGCGAGCCGGTTGAGCCATAGACTGACCGGGAGTTCATAAACCGATCGGGTTCGGGACATGGAGTAACACATGAGATGGGAAAAAGACGAATTCCGGATCACTGACGACAACGAGGTCGCCGATATCGATTTCATTTTCCAGTCGCTCGATACCACCTACTGGGCGGAGGGACGACCACGAAATGTAGTTGAGAAATCGGTACGCAATTCGGTGATGTTGTCTCTATTCAAAAATGAGCAGCCGGTTGGGTTCACTCGAATCGTCGGGGACAACTCAACGTTTGCATGGATATGCGATGTCTACGTTCATCCGGACTTCCAGGGCCGTGGGCTGGGCAAGTGGATGATGGAGTGCTGCCTGGCGCATCCGATCTGCAAAGTCCGCATCAACTTGTTGGCCACCAGGGACGCTCATGGCTTGTATGAAAAGTATGGCTTCGTGCGCAAGGAATGTATGATGCTGCGTGGCGCCGGGGAGTGATGCCTTAGCATGGATTGGTACCTCTACCCCGCCGTGATTGCCGCCGGATTTGTCGCCGGGTTCATCAACACCGTGGCCGGGAGCGGGTCACTGGTGACACTACCACTCTTGATTTTCATTGGTCTGCCGGCCACGGTTGCCAACGGCACCAACCGAGTGGCCATCCTGCTGCAAAACGTGGTGGCGGTGCGCGGCTTTCATCGGGAGAAGATGCTCAGCCTGAAGCAGGGACTCTGGCTGGCCGCACCGGCTGTAGTCGGAGCGCTTGTGGGCGCACAGATTGCGGTCGGTCTCGATGAGGCGATTATGCGCCGCACTATCGGCGTGCTGATGGTCGTCATGCTGGCGGTTGTGCTAATTCGGCCGAAGCGGTGGCTGGAAGGACGATCCGGCGACATTCACTCTCGTCCAAGTTGGTGGCAGTTCGTGATCTTCTTTGCTATTGGCGCCTACGGCGGGTTCATTCAGGCCGGCGTAGGTATCTTTCTGCTGGCCGGGCTGGTACTCAGCGCCGGGTACGATCTGGTTCGCGCCAACGGCGTCAAGGTGCTCATCGTGCTCTGCTTCACGGTGATCGCCCTGGCCGTGTTCATCATTAATGACCAGGTGAACTGGTTGGTCGGTCTGGTGCTTGCAATCGGCAACATGTCGGGCGCCTGGGTGGCTACGCGCACCGCCATTAAGCGCGGCGCTGTATTTGTGCGTTGGTTGCTGATCGCAGTGTTGGTGGTTTCGGCGGTATTGTTGTTAGGGTTGGGGGATTTGCTTGGGATCGGCTGAGATTGTGCGCGGCGTTTTCAGGTAGGTCGAAACCCCTGCGGGTTTCGACATTGTCGTCAGGAGCACAGGGCTCCTGACCTACTTGCTGGTAGGACAGGCTTCTCGGTGATTCTCTTGTAGGTCAGTCGACGTAGGGCAGCATCCCCGTAATGCCACCGTGCGAAGCGCGAGAAACACGGCTTGACCGTGCTATCGCCGTAGCGTCTCGATCAGATGCTTGTTGTAGTAGTTGATCAAATCCTCGCGCCGCAGGACACCAACCACCTTCTTCTCATCGGAATGCTCTACCACCGGAATCAGTTGCAGGTCACGCAGACCGACCAAGCGGTATGCTTTCTCCAGATCGTCATCGGCAAACAGCACCGTCGTTCCCGGACGAACCAGGTCCTGAGCGATCACCAGGAAGTCCAGAGAATGTTCGCTCATCACCGACCTGATATCCTGAAACGAAAGAACACCACGAAGACGATCCTGATGGTCAGTAACGATGAAATACGATTCGCTCGATTGTTGAATATTACGAAAGATCGTATGAAGTGGCGTTGCGGTGCGCAAGGTTTCGAATTTGCGATCCATGATCTCCGACACGAGGTGCGAGCGCAGCACGTTGATATCCTTACCGCCACGAATGTCGATACCGCGTCGAGCCAGCTTGATGGTGTAGACGGAATGTTCAAACAGCTTGCCGGCCACCAGCGCCGAGAAGACCACGGTGACCATCAAAGGCAGGATGATGCGATA
>CBDUZQ010000202.1:0-5202 GCA_965371755.1 uncultured bacterium | reverse complement strand
GAGCAATCGAGGAAATATCAAAGGAAATCCTGCAATTGCTCGGTTATCCCGGTTCGGGCATGGTTGAGTGATTCCAACGGGGTCTCTGAGATCGGTTAGCTGAGCTATGGTTGACCTCGACTGCAGGGCTTCCCCACCCAACCCACCCAAAATACCCGCTTAGGGTCGATATTTTGTCTCGCAGAAAGTTTGACATTGGCCTCTGTAAGTCATATATTCGTTAATTATTTTGGCGCGCTGGTGCGTCTATGAAGAAGACAAAACGGTTTGCTACGTGATAAAGGAGTCCCCGGTATGCTCAAGTCTCTACTCAAGGTTGTCGTTGTAATCGCTTTTCTCGCCACCACCGCCGCGAGTCAAACATATTTGCCCCATTCAAGTTTTGATTTCACCTGGGGTGGCGCTCGCGCTGAGGCTATGGGTAATGCCTACCTGGGGCTGGCTGATGACATCACGGCCGGCGCCTGGAACCCGGCCGGTTTGGTCGGTTTTGAAGGGCCAACTCTCGGGTTCAGCATGGGTTCGACAGTGCCCCATGGTTACACTGATTACAGTATTCAATCGAGACTATGGCGCTATGATCAGTCCGGCTCCCTGAGCAATGTTTCGAGTCTTAACTTCGTTGCGCCGTTTCGAATCAAAGGACATCCGTTCGTCGGATCGGTCAATTTCACTCGCAATTTCGAAGACCTGATGGGCATGGGATACAACTATGAAATTGAGGACGACCGGTGGGTCCCCCGCACCGGCAATATATGGGAGTTGGATACTTTCCTGCTTGATATCGGCACGCATGTGATTCAGGAAGGTGGTGTCAACTCAGTCGCTTTTTCCTTCGGAACGCGCGTGTATGAGAATACATCGCTCGGAATAGGCGTCAACATCTATACGGGAAGAAACACAGAGGAAGTGTTCTATACCCAACTGCTGGCTGATCTGCCGATTTCTCCGGGAGCGCAAGAGGTCGACGAAGTCGTGGATGTGTACATTGTGGACACCACGAAGTTCTCCGGCGTAAACTTCACATTGGGATTAAAGAAAACCGGTGAACGATACAGTGCCGGGCTGGTACTACGAACACCTTTCAGTCTAAACCTCAAGACGGGGAGTTCGATCTATCAAGTGAAGTCGTTTAACGGCTTGCCACAGGAGGAAGATACCGACACGACGTTCATAGACGATCAGCTTACCAAGTATACGTTGCCGTTGACGATCGGCGCCGGCCTGGCTTTGAATGTCAGCGACAATGCCGTGATCACGGCCGACGCTGAGTACCGTGGTTATGGCAGCACCAAATTCAAGCGGCGTGATTCTCTGCGAATCGATCCGGCCGGCAACAACGAGGAGTATTTCACGGATATCGATCCGGAGTGGAACAACGTTTTCTCGATGCGGTTCGGTAGTGAGTACCGGATCAATTCGTCAATCGGCATGATTCCGCTGCGGGCTGGTATGGGGATGGTGGCGATTCCGTGGCCGAACCGTTCGGAGTCGAAATCACCTCACGGAAGTTTCAATTTCCCGCACCTTATTTTTCTGCCGTTTGTAAAGGCTCTCAACAAGGACGATACGCCGATCCGGACCACCTATTCACTCGGCAGCGGCATCCACTGGAGTCAGATCAAACTCGACTGGGCCTATACCTACAGCACGGTGGATCGGAACTGGGGCGAGACTGTTATCGAGTCGAAGCTGAGAGACCATCACTTTGGTTTTACATTCACGGGGGTGTTCTAAGCCGGCAGTTTAGTCGGCAAGTATCATCGGTCGGTTGAAGTGAAACGGTCATGCGGTCGCTTATGCCGACCGGTGTCGGATCCGGATGATCACTAGTGCCATATCGACTTAACCCCTAAGGCTGCAGTGCCGATAAACGATATGAAAGAAAAACGCGTGTGAGGAGTCTTTGATGGACCAGAAGGTTAGACTGACCAAGAGACAGATCAAGGAAGACAAGTTCACCACTTTTATGCTCAAGTCACGAAGCTGGTTTTTTGATAACTGGCAGTTGTTAGTGATCGGAGTGGCGGTGGCGGTCCTGATAATCGTGGCGTCAGTGTACTATACTCAGTCTCGTGCAGCTCGCAGTGGCGAGGCCGCGACGAAGTACGCGCAGGCTCTTCAGGATTATCGCAACCAAAACAACCAGGTGGCGATCATGGGTTTTGCGCAGATTGTCGAGGACTATTCCGGGGATCAGACGGCCGAACAGGCCACGTTTCTACTCGGCAAGCTCAACTACCGCATCCGCAATTATGATGAAGGTATCCGGCACTTCGAGATGTACCTGAACAAATATCGCGACAACACTCTGACCAGAGCCGCTGCATTAGCCGGCATCGCCTCATGCTATGAGGACCAGGGTAACTTCGTCGAAGCAGCCGATAAGTTTCAACAAGCGTTTAGCGAGTTTCCAGATGGGCCGCTGGGTGGTGACTATCTCAATTCCGCCATGCGAAACTACCTCGAGATCGGTGAAGTGGAGAAAGCCAGGGCGGACCTTGATACCATCAAAGCGCGTTTCGAAGGGTCTGAGTTGGTCAAGCGCGCTGTTCGGAGATTCGTTGAGAAAAACCCCGGCTGATAAGATCGATGGCCGAGGGTTAGGGGGGCGACATGACTAATACTACTCCGTTGAAGCTTGCAATCCTATGGCATATGCATCAGCCGAATTATCAGGAGCCCGGCTCCAACCGGATGGTGCTTCCGTGGGTCCGTCTGCACGCCACTAAAGACTATCTTGATATGCTGCTCACGGTTGGTGAGTACGAAAACGTTCGCGTGACGTTCAACCTGGTGCCGTCTCTGTTGGACCAGCTTCAGATGTACGTGGACGGCGGCTCTGATCCGCATCTGGATCTTTCCCGCCTGCGAGCCGAGGATATGACTCCGAGTCAGAAAGCCGACCTTCTGGAGAGTTTCTTCGCGGCTAATCTTTCTCACATGATCGAACCGCACCGACGCTATCATGAACTGTTCCGAAAGGGCAGAGACGGTGCGGACGGCCAGGTGTTGCCTTCACTGTTCTCATCGCAGGAAATCAGAGACCTGCAGGTCTGGTCCAATCTGGTATGGGCCGATCCGATGTTCTACGGCGAATCACCTCTCAAGGAGTTGCTGGCCCAGGGGCACAACTTCAGCGAGGAACAAAAGCAAGGGCTTCTTGACTGGCAGATAGATCTGATTGGGAAGATAGGGCCTGCCTACCGTGATTACTTCAAACGGCAAAAGGTAGACATCTCGTTCACGCCGTACTACCATCCGATTCTCCCGCTTCTGTGCGATACCGATGTCGCTCTTGAAGCCACTCCCAGGTTGACGTTGCCCGACAAACGCTTTTGTCATCCGGAAGACGCTGAGTGGCACATTCGTCGATCGATGGAGACGTTTGAGGAATGGTTTGACGCCCCGATGGCAGGTATGTGGCCTTCAGAGGGTTCGGTGTCCGAGGAGGTCGCCGAGATGTTGATCCGTTTGGGCGTGAAGTGGGTTGCCACCGATGAAGAAATCCTGTATGGTTCCCTCAAGAAGTCCAATATGGACCCACGATCACACCCAATCCACGCCGTCTACGAATACGGCTCCGGGCTGAAGCTCTTTTTCAGAGACCACGCTCTGTCAGACCGAATCGGTTTTGTCTATTCCGGTTGGGACGCCGACAAAGCGGCTGAGGACTTTGTTGGTCATCTGAGAAGGTTGCGTCAGTTGCTGGCCGACCGTCTTGACCAGGTCGTGGTGCCTGTGATCTTGGATGGTGAGAACGCCTGGGAGTATTTCCCCAACGACGGTCGCGATTTTCTAAGCGAGTTGTATCGCCGTTTGAATGATGATCCTCTGATCCAGACAGTTACCCTGACTGAGGCCGCGCAGAACCTGAAGTCGCAGTCGTTGCCTTCACTCTTTGCCGGAAGTTGGATCAATCACAATTTCAGTATCTGGATTGGTCATCAGGAAGACAATGCCGCCTGGGATCTTCTGAGTAAGGCCCGCTATACTTTAACGGAGTTTGAAAAGCAACACTCTGATTTCGACCCTGATCTTCTCACCGCCGCCTGGCGGCAGATTTACATCGCCGAGGGGTCCGATTGGTGCTGGTGGTACGGCGATGAACATCGCGGCGCCGGCAATGAGCAGTTCGACCGCATCTTTCGCCGACATCTCATGGCCGTGTACGAATTGTTGGGACTGGAGGTTCCGGCCAGACTGTATGATCCCATCTATCACGCCGGCGCCGGTCTCAAGGCCGTGTCGCCCGATGCCCTGGTGACACCTGAGATTGATGGCCGTCTGTCCGACTTCTACGAATGGGCTGGTGCGGGTTACTTCGATTGCCTGAAAGCGGGTGGCGCAATGCATCGCGTTGAGCGTTACCTCTCGATGATACATTTCGCTTATGATCACCACCGGCTGTATATTCGGCTTGACTTTGTTGACGTGAAAGCCTTAGAATTAGTCAAGAGGCCGGTTTTTCAGATCGCTTTTTTCACCCCGGAGGTGCGACATCTTATGTTGACGCCGACCGGCACGGATGAGGCGGCCGAAGAGGCTGGCTGGTATCAGTACTGCCTTGGTGACATGCTTGAGCTTGCTGTGGATCGATCCTGGTTATGGGAGGAAGGCTTCGGCCGGGTTGGCTTCACGGTGGCGCTGTTGGACGGGCAGGAAAACCTGGAAAACTGGCCCGAGGATGAGCCAATTGAAGTCAACGTGACTGAAAAAAACAAAGAGATGTTTTGGCCGGCATAGCCTGCCGCTTCGGAACGCCAGGGAGGCGCTATGACAGATTCGTTTTTCACAGACAACGCCGATGAGAAACCGACCGGGGAGATTCCCGGTCTTGACGAGGCCGCGCAGGACAATCCCAGCGGTGCGAACACCGGACAGTTCGTCTCGGATGAGGGGCGTATGGCCGCTATCATGGCGTACATCCCGCTGTTATGCTTCGTGCCGCTGTTGAGCATGAAAGACAACAAGGAAGCACGCTTTCACGCTCGGCAGGGAGTGCTGTTGTTCCTCATCGAACTGGTCGCGGTGTTGTTCCTGATTGACGCCATATCCGATCTGGTGTTCAAGGGCATCCTGATCGGCGCTGTGGCTTTGTCGGTAGCCGGTATCGTGTTCGCCATCCAGGGCAAGAACTACCGCCTGCCAATCATTGGTGACCTGGCCGACAAAGCCAAGCTCTGACCGGTCGTAGAACCT
>CBDUZQ010000201.1:0-5222 GCA_965371755.1 uncultured bacterium | reverse complement strand
ATGGAAGCAGCCGTTCTGGCCGGCGGCCAGGGTACACGCCTTTTGCCGCTGACGGCGGAGCTCCCCAAGCCGCTGGTAACCATCGGCGACCGACCGATTATCGAGATCCTGCTCCGTCGCCTGCAGCGATGTGGCGTCACTAAAGTGCGCCTGGCCGTGAACCATCTGGCCCACCTGATAATGGCAGCCATCGGTGACGGCGGACGCTTCGGGCTGGAGGTTATATACGAACACGAGAACAAGCCTCTTTCCACGGTCGGTCCTCTCAGAGCGATGAGTTCGCTGCCGGATGAGTTCCTCGTAGTCAACGGTGACATCCTCACCGACCTGGATTTCGCTAAGCTGTTTCGACACCATCTGAACGGCGGTACCGATCTGACAGTAGCGATCCACGAGAGAGACAATATGGTCGACTACGGCGTGATTGAAGTGGGGACCGACGGCATGGTCGCTTCGTTCACCGAGAAACCTGTCAGCCACCTGACCGTGTCCATGGGGGTCTACGTATTTTCACGTCGGGTCCTCAAGTACGTACCTGAGGACAAACCGTTCGGTTTCGACGAATTGATGCTGAGCTTACTTGAACGAGACGAGCCGGTCAATACCTACCGTTACGACGGGTACTGGTTAGATGTGGGTCGTCCTGACGATTATCTGCGCGCCCAGCGCGACATCGCACGGGTGCGGAAACTGCTGGAATAGGTGGCAAGTCACACTTTCGCGCACTATCCCTCGACATACCAACCCCATCATCACTCGGTACCCCACCCAGAGCTTTAGCGTCGGGTGGGTTCTTCATTATGAAGCCCACCTGCCGCTCCGCTTTAGGTGGGGTACCGGTCTGCCGCTTGACGTACTACAGTGGGGCAGACCGGGAGGTCGGTCGCCCACGGTACATCACCTAACGTCGCTTTAGATGAGTAGAAAAACGGCGGGACCGTTTCGATCCCGCCGCGAATTTGTTCGGATTAATAACAGGTCGGAGCCGGACCCCCGTTGAACATGTAGTCTACCAGGTAGACAACGTCCTCGATGTCGGCGTAGCCACCGGAACCGTCAACGTCGGCGGCCGCCCAGTTTTCAGGCGCCGGACCTGCTGTGAACATCCAATCAACCAGATATATCAGATCGCTGATATCGGGACCGTCGCCGGAGTTGTCGATATCACCGCAAACGAAGTCGCAGGCGTCGCCAACCCCGTTGCTGTCAGCGTCTTCCTGCTGCGGGTTGTGAACGGTCGGACAGTTGTCACAACTGTCGCCTACGGCGTCGGCATCGATATCTTCCTGCAGCGGATTTGGATCATCATCACAGTTATCGCAGGCGTCGCCCCAACCGTCAAGATCGGTATCCGTCTGTAACGGGTTGTTTTGATGCACGCAGTTGTCGCAACTATCACCTACTCCATCGAAGTCAGCATCTTCCTGCGACGGATTGTAAACTTCATCGCAGTTATCGCAGGCATTACCGACACCATCCACGTCGTCATCTTCCTGTAGCGGATTGCCGATCGCCGGACAATTGTCACAGGCGTCGCCGACATTATCAACATCGACATCTTCCTGCGAACTGTTGGCGACAGTCGGGCAGTTGTCGCATGTATCCCCCACGTTGTCGGCATCACCATCCAACTGCAGCGGGTTGTATATGGAAGCACAGTTATCGCAGACATCGCCGTACTCATCGCCGTCACTGTCCGTCTGGGACGGATTGTAGTCGGTCGGACAATTGTCGCAGGCATTACCGACACCATCGACGTCGTCATCCTCCTGGTTGGGGTTGGAGATCGAAGCACAATTGTCGCAAACGTCACCGACCTCATCGAGGTCGCCATCCTCCTGCAGCGGGTTGTAGTCATCCGGGCAGTTGTCCTCGGCGTTGAGAACACCATCGCCATCCCGGTCGGAACTTGTCGCCGGGAAAGTTATGTAATCCACCCAACCACAGTCACTGCCGACGGACTGCGAGCCGTCTTTTGAGTAGGTCCATCGGAAAGTGTGGTCGCCCTCGCCGACCGGGTACTCAGCCAATGTCCAGTTGACCGTGCCCGCCCATTCGCCTTTCTTGCTTCCGTCGATGTAGAACCGCAGGTAATCGTAGTTGGCCTCAGAGGATACCTTGTAGTAGAAACTAATGGTCCCGGCGGACAGACCGTTCAAGGTGACCGACATAGTGCTCGTCTGGTTGTGCGAAATCGGTCCCGACTTGGCGGCGTAGCTTCCCTCATAGGCGGTACTGCTGATCACCCAGCTTTGATTGCCCGACATCGTCCAGGGATAAGAAGCGAAACCGGCGCTCTCAAAGTCCTCAACCTTGAGCCCCACCGCTAAGGAGAAAGTCACGCTGTCGGTGTATCCATCTCCAACCAATTGCAGAACGAAATCTATCGGATGCTCCTCGGGACAATCGGACGAGACGTTGAACTGGTAGGCATTGTTGGATGCTCCAGTGCCGCCCAGCGCCGTAATAGTCGGATAGGTGGAGTAGTCTTGAGTTATGGTCACAAAGCTGTCGGCACAGGTTAGAGTTCCGGTAAGATTGGTAGCATCACCGCCACCGTTGTTGGCCAGGGTGACGTTCATGACGACGGCATCACCGGGGTCTATCAGACCGGCGTCCTGGCTGACAAATTCCATCGCCGGATCGGTCGACAGCGGCTCCATCTGAACATTGAGAACAGTAGTGTTGAAATCACTGGCAGTCACGCCATAGATGGTTTGCGGTATGTATCCAAGGGCCGTGAAACGGAGGTCCCAACTGCCTGCTTCGATCATGCGATGATAGTCACCCACATCGGGATCACAGAAGACCTGGGAGCTGTCGACATCATGACCGAGCACTTCAATCATCGCCGCCACCGGCACGCCGGTGCCCAGATTCGTAACCACGCCGCGAATGCCGTAGAGCGCATTCTCAAGCCACTGCAACAGCGATACCCGGTTATACACCCAGTGCGCCGGGAGTTGGCTGGCCGGGAGCAGCTTGGTATTGGAAATCTCGGCCGTGACTTCGCGACAACCCTGGAAGTAGGTCATGTAGTCCTGCCGGCCGCCAGCTATGCTATACCAATCGTAGCCGTTAGTGATGCCATCGTTGAAGCCATCCATATAGCCGGAGGGACTGTACTTCTGAGCGGAGTCGGCATAGGCGTGGCAGATATCCTGCCACCAGGCATCGTCGGCATGGCGTTGTGACCAGGTGTCCCAGGGATAGTTCATCACCTCCGCGCCGCCGTGGAAATTGGCCGAGATAACGAAGCTGTGTGCTTCAGCCATGTTCATCATATGCGTGGTCTCGATTTGCCGCGTACCCCCCGGTGTTGGGCCATCCTCGGGGTCGGGGAAGTTGCGGTTGAGATCGTAGCCGTTGGCGTTGAAGCGCGTGGCGCCGTAAACGGTGTGGTTACCGCCGTTGTAGGTGCCGTCCGGGTTGGCGGCCGGGTTGATCCAGATCTCCATATTGTCAACCATACTAGTAATATGCGGATCAGTGCCGTATGAGGTGAGCAGAGAGTCGATCAGCCGAAGCAACAGCACATAGCCGGTGGTCTCATCACCGTGCATGGTGCCGGTGTGCATCACCTCCGGCTCGTCTTCCTCGACCGAGACGTTGTCGGAGATGACGGCAAACAACAGCGCCCGTCCTTCGACCGTGCTGCCGACATTCTCGATGCGGCATATCGTCGGGTAGTCACTGGCGAACTGGTACATCATGCTGACGTAGGCATCATACGTTGGATAGACATCCCACTCCTTGATGACGGCTTTGTCCGCCGACATCACAGGATCGATCAGAGTCGAGGGATGCGGCAGGATTTCATACGTGTAACCCATCGCCGTAAGAACATGGAGACTGTCCTCGTGCGTATAAGCATAAACGACCTCGCCACGGACATTGTCGATCGACACTACTCGACTCAGTTTGTCAAGCTCACTTCTGTCGTGAATTGTCAGTTTCAGGTAAGTCTCACCGTTGAGATCGGAACCAGCCACCATCGACGACAGCAGCAGCAATAGCAGGGTTGTCAGCACTATCTTCTTTATCATTTCCTTTTGTTCCTCACCGTGACTTCACGGCATGTAGTCATCGCGTTTTCGCCCACGTTATTCAGTTCAATACAGCCACGTTGTCGTCACTAAACGTGTAATCGGTCGCTTTCAGCATAGCTACAGAATCTTTACTTGACAAGACCTCAGTAGATCGGACCAACCAGAACCGAACATGACACGTCCGGCGTACTATTCATTCAGACATTCGAAGAAACGTATCCGCCGCCACAATGACCCGTACCTGAGGGCGGTCGGCAAAGACCATTCCGGCGGGGCGCGTAACTCATTCTCTCAAAAGAGATTATAACAGAAGTTTAGCATTTGTCAACTGTTTTTTCGAGGGGCCATTGATACTCCCGCATGGGCATCGTTGGTGCCGCCCGACTCTACAGTCCTTACACGGCTTTTTCTACAAACCCTGCTGCTCAATACACCGGGTTGACACTGCTATTCCCCGCACTGTTTGTCGCCGTGAAAGGCAGGGTCGTCACACGGATTGGCCCCGGTTGAAAGCTCATCTTTCAAGTAAGCCATCGCAATCTCCTCAGGCTTTCCATTCGGCGCCCCCATGACAACTTTGATGCCGTTCTGCTGGAACATGTCGACGGCCCGGCCTCCCATACCGCCGGCAATGATGACATTGCATCCCATCCGGCTCAGCCAGGCGGGAAGTACGCCCGGTTCGTGCGGGGGTGGGGTCAGCATCTCAGACGCTGTAACAGACTTCGTTTCGGGATCGACATCAAGGACTGCAAACTGCTGACAGTGACCAAAATGCGGACACAATAATCCATCTACGGTCGGAATGGCGATTTTCATGGTTCAGACTCCATATTGATTTCTATTGGTTCGTGTTTTTCTGCTACTTTGGCTTCGGATCATTGCCCTACTCTTTAAGCTCCTCAGTAAGATTCGACCACAAGAGCCTGACGCTTTCGGACGCTCCATTGACGTCGTACTCGACAACAGTGGCGCCTTCCAATTGTGCCGCTGTCACGGACGGGTCGTAGGGAATTCGCCCCAGGACCTTCACTTTCTCGTTCTTTGCAAACTCCTCGATTTGAGATGTTAAAACAGGGTTGATATCTGACTTGTTAATACATATTCCCGTAGGAATCCTGAAATGCTTGGTTAACTGCAATAGTCGTTCCATATCGTGCATGGCCGACATGG
>CBDUZQ010000200.1:0-5237 GCA_965371755.1 uncultured bacterium | reverse complement strand
AACATCGTATCGCGGATAGTATCTCCCACTTCGAAATCATGCATGGCCAAAAACAGTTCGTGCATATCCAGAAGGTGAATATCGGCAGCGAAACCGTCGGCGCCGAAATGGTATTGCCGGTCTGTCTCCTGCCCGCCCTGCTCGACGTAACCGCGCAGGGTGTCACCGTCGCGTTTCAGTTCCAGATGGGCCGTCTGATCTCCGGTTTTGATTTGCAGGTCGCTGCCGAGATAGGTACCGTCGGCGGCTACGAACTGCCTGCCCTCGACATCGATTACTACGTCAGAGCCAGACCTCGTGTAGTCCAATCCCAGACGCTGTTCGATTATATACGCCTCGACGCCGTTGATACTGGTCCGCCCTTTTACTGTTGAAAACAGCCGGCCGATTGTGGAATCCTTGACCACGAATGTCCACATCCGCAACTGGCCGTCGGGACGGAAATCCTCCAACGATGCCGCACCGGAAACTGACCGCTGCGCCTGGAGTGGCCCACCGAGACAAGCAAGGATAGCGATTAGGATCAGAGTTACTCTCATAGTAGCTGTGAAATTACAGATCGGTCCCACCGTGTCAACTCAAAAACGGGGACAAGTCTTGGAATCATCCGTCGGTTGCAGCGAATGGGCTCATCTCGGTTAACAGTTCGCTGGTTATTTTGAACGTTATCTTCGATGCTTCCTCGAGAAAGCATATGAATTCGGCAGCGGCGCCATCTCCGGCCCCATCTGAGATCACACGGATAATCACAAAGGGCACTTGGTTCATCTGACACACCTGACCAACCGCGCCACCTTCCATCTCCGCGGCAACAGCACCGAACTCTCGCTGCAACCAGCGTATCCTTTGCGGATCCGAGATGAACGAATCGCCAGTGGCTATGGTACCAACCACCATCTGTCCCGCCGCTGTATCGACTTCGTCGATACGATCATAGGCATCGGTGACGGCCTTTACCAGTTTCGGGTCAGCCTCAATCAGTCGGGTAACATCGTTTATCTCGCCGTGGCGTCGCCCGAAGGCGGTCAGGTCAATGTCGTGCTGCACTACGAAATTCGAGACTACCAGGTCTCCGTATTTGAGATGCGGCACCAGACTGCCGGCCAGACCGGTGAAAACCACAGCTTGCACTCCGAAGCGGTCAATCATCAATTGCGTAGCCATGGCGGCGTTGACTTTCCCCACGCCGCAGCGAAGCAGGATCACCTTCTGACCCCCTAACTCGCCCAGGTGAAAATCAAGGCCGGCATGTCTGACAACCTGATCCGCGCGGTGGCTTTCTTTGAATAGCAGTAGTTCTTCTTCCAACGCACTTATGAGACCAAACATACTACCCCACGACTATCGATGTTTATTCAACATATCAACTATCGGTAACTCAAGTCAGAACTCAACGACCTGGCCGTCGCCCAACGATTACCAGGTCACGCGACGACCGTCCAAACCGTTTCTTCAGGTAAAGATCGCCAAACTTATGAATCCCGGTGAAACCGGCTTGAGCCATCCTTCGGCTCATGACGTCAACGTTATAGTTGTCAGACTCATGCCGGAATATCTCGTAGCCCGGCGGTTTCTCTTTGAGATCGAGGCGGATTACATACACATAGATCCGGCTGCCCCGACGCTCTGAGAAACGTTCGTAGACAATCCCGTTATTCTCAGTCACCTTGATCGGGAAAAGAGTATCCTCTTTGACGGCGGCGTAGTTCAACATCTGCAGCACCAGATGTCCTCCCGGTTTCAGGACGGCGCGAAAATTCTTGAGGCTTCGCTTGAGTCCGGCAAGTGTGTTCACCCCGGAGATACTATTGGCCAGACAAACTACCAAGTCAAATTTCTCATGAAGCTTTTTCGGAAGCCGCTCGAAGTCGCCCCATCGAAACTCAAGAGGCAAATCAACGTTCTTGAATTTCTCCTTTGCGACTTTGATCATGCGACGTGAGCGATCCAGACCCACGGCCGCGACGTCGCGACGGGCGAAGAGCATCGCTGTCAACCCCGAGGCACAACCGGCATCCAGGACTGATCCCGGACGAAACCGAGCAATCAAAGCATCGACTTCTTTCTGGTGATACTGTTCGCGCTGCGCAACATTGGTTATCAAGTCATACTCGTGCGCATACTTCTCAAAAGCCGACGATTGCCGTTTTGTTGCCATCGAGGCGATCTCCTCAGCAAAAATCCTTTTTCTCCTGGCGTAAAATACGGTAATATACTCATGAACTGAAGCAATGTTTTTGCCCTGGAGCCGACGCCGGATGACTGAATTCCCCATCAGCGGCATCGAAATTCAATGGTGGCTGCCACCGCTGATCGCGTTTGTCGTAGCCGGGCTGTCATCGTTGGCCGGAGTGAGCGGCGCCTTTCTGTTGTTACCGATCCAGGTCAGTCTGTTAGGCATTGCCGGTCCCGTAGTCAGTTCGACCAATATGCTGTACAACATCGTGGCTATCCCCGGCGGCGTGTATCGCTACGTGCGCGAACAACGCGTCATCTGGTCGCTCGTGTGGGCGATTATCCTCGGCATGTTACCGGGGATTGTTCTGGGAGTTATCATCCGCGTCAAACTCATGCCCGACCCGGCCACCTTCAAACCGTTTGCCGGGCTGGTGCTGCTTTACATAGCAGGCCGACTGGTAGTGAATATCCTGAGGAAGAAACGAGCCGATGAAGACAACACGCCGGGATCTCAGGCTGCACGTGTGCGGTCGCTGGGACTCAATCGGCAACGCTTCACCTTTGAGTTCAACGGACGCACCTACCAGCAATCTACGATCAAGATTCTGGCCGTCAGTTTTGTTGTCGGCATTGTGGGCGGCGCCTACGGCATAGGAGGCGGCGCTTTTCTGGCACCGGTGCTGGTGACGGCCTTTCGCTTCCCGATTCACTCGGTCGCAGGCACCACCTTGCTGACCACCTTTATAGCCTCCTTAGTCGGCGTCGCCGCCTATACCACTATTGGCGCACTTTCTGGTGGTAGTTTAGTGTCGGTCTCGCCTGATTGGATGCTGGGCGGTTTGTTCGGCGTGGGCGGGATGGTCGGCATGTACGTCGGCGCCCGACTGCAACGTCTCGTCCCGGCAAGCCTGATAAAGTCTGTTCTGGCAGTAATGGTGTTGTCCGTGGCGTTGCGCTATGTGGCGGCGATATTCATTTGAGAGCTATTGACGGGAGACTCGGTTGACAAACCGATCACCACATTGGCTGAACCGATTACCAGCGGTCATGACCGCTGCGACTCTTGTCGCGATTCCATTCGTCTACACAGAACACTCTGTAGATCCGGTGCTGATGCCCCGTCTGCTGGCATTGTCGGTGGCGGTTCTGATAATCAGTATCACACAGCTCCTGGCCATGCGATGGTCTCGCCGCGATGCACCGCCTCTTGAGGGTCGTGTCATGCTTATCGCTCTCGCCGGATATGTCCTGACAGTCGCGTTGTCACTCACTCAGGCCGGCAACGTGGCCGAAGGTGTTCTGGAAACTACCAGGGTGGCGCTCATGGCCGCCCTCGTAGTCCTGTTCGCAATCGTGCTCAACCGTGAACCGGGCGCGTTCGGCCTGTTGGCGCGAAGCGTGACAGTTGTCGCCGCCGCCATTGCGGTTATTGGACTCTGTCAGTATTACGAAGTTGCCTTCGAGGGATACGTGCGGAATGGCGGCATTGCCAATCGCAATCTGCTGGCTTCCGCCCTGTGTCTGATGTTGCCGTTCATGATTCTTGTGAACCTGCAGGGCGACGCCGTCTGGCGTTGGATAACCACTGTCGCCGGGGCCCTGTCGGTGGCGGTGGTGATGCTCAGCAACAGTCGCGCTACGTGGTTCGCTCTGGTGGTTGCCGGTGTCGCCACTCTGATTGTTTGGTGGTTTAACGTTAGGAAGAAGCATCCGGCACCGAAGTCTCGATCAATCCGGCGGAGGTTTGGTGTCGCAGCTATTGTTGTGGCCTTAGCAACGGCGGTGCTGTTTGCGACTCCCTATGTGCGCCACTCTAACCAGGAGTCGGTGTTGAGTCGGGCCGCGTCGGCAACATCCTTCAGTGCGGGTTCAGTCGGCGAGCGACTGGCCATGTGGCAGAACAGTCTGGCCATGTTTGCCGATGACCCCTGGCTCGGCGTTGGGGCCGGCAACTGGAAGCTGGTCAGCCCGGCCTACGGACTAATGAGTAAACGGACGCTGAGAGGTGACTTGTTTTTTCAGAGACCGCACAATGACTACTTCTGGATACTGGCCGAATCAGGCCCCCTGGCCCTCCTGTGTTACCTGACCGTTTTCGTCTCTGCCCTGGTGCTCTGCGTGCGAGTCCTCAGGCGAAGCAGGAGCCGGAACGATGTCACCGCGGCCACGGCGCTGCTGTTTGGACTTATCCTTTACATGGTCATTGCCTTTTTCAGCTATCCCAAAGAGCGCATGGTGCACACTATGTTGGTCTCATTGATGCTGGCCGGGTCACTCTCCCTCTTTGGCAAGACTGTCACAGCCCGCTTGCCGTCCCGCATTAGAGGGCAGGCTATCCTGACTGTCGTGGCGATCCTGCTGGCGGTACCGGCGTTCCTGATCGGGCTGGTTCGGTTAGAGGCGGAGTTTCACACCAAGAGAATGCTGACCGCTCGCGCCCAGGGGGATTGGACCTCCGTCGTACGTGAGGTTGATCTGGCTTCATCGCGGTGGATTCGGATCGATCACACCGCCACACCGCTGGCCTGGCACCGAGGCACAGCCAACTACACTCTGGGAAACCACGATACTGCCTTTGACGATTTCAACAATGCTCTGAGGGTCCACCCTAATCATCTTCACGTGCTGAACAACCTGGGAACGTGCTACGAACAGAAAGGGATGCATGATTCGGCCGAGTACTACTATCGACGTGCGCTTCTGATCGTGCCGGGTTTCGAGGAGACAATCATCAATCTGGCAGCCGTTCAATATAATGCAGGCACGTATTCGGAGGCCTTGCAGACACTGGAATCGATTACCGAGCCGGTCGACGATGACCGCCACGGTCTATACCTGCAACGCATCAGGGCAAAGATAGACTCATTGGCTCCGGACCCATAGACCAGACTTCCGCATCGGGTCAGAGAGTACTGCAGATCGTCTTCGTGAGCGAATCCTCTAACACGCCAGCGGGGGCGGACCGCCGGTGAACATGTAATCCACCAGATAGACCAGATCGGAGATATCGATTCCACCAGTGGCATCGATATCGGCCTCTTCGAGGCAGACCGGTGCCG
>CBDUZQ010000199.1:0-5246 GCA_965371755.1 uncultured bacterium | reverse complement strand
TGCCGCGTTTACGATAGTAGGGGTGCTGCTCAAGCTTGTAGTCGAGTTCATGCACCCGGTCGAGTTCTTCCTGAGTCAGTGGCGGCGCCGGGGGGTTCTGAATCAGGTAGCGAGTGTCCTGCCTCTGGGCCAGAGTCCGGCCAGTGAGATGATCGTTGTTCTCATAGAAAATGCGAAACATGTCGGTGAACGCCTGCTTGTCAGAGGCGACCTCGTCGAATGACGGCAATTCAATCGAAGCCTTCTTCACCTCGGCAGAGATGTAGCACAAACCCCTCAGGTCTTCGACCGACTTGCTGTCCCGGATTCGCCGTGCCAACTGTACGACACTCTGGTCGGCCATGCCGTACAAGAGGTAGTCGGCCTTGGCGTCGAACAGGATTGATCGTCTGATCTTGTCCGAATGGAAATCGTAGTGCGCCACCCGACGCAACGATGCTTCGACACCGCCAAGAACAATCGGACACGTTTGCTTGAAAAACTTGCGGATCAGGTTGCTGTAGACAATCGTCGCTCGGTCCGGTCGACGATTGTTAACACCGCCGGGTGTGAAATCATCGGAGCGCCGCTTGCGACCGGTGGCTGTGTAGTTGGCTACCATCGAATCGACCGAACCACCGGTAACGCCCCAGAAGAGCCGAGGTTCACCCAGGCGAGTGATGTCGCGACCATTTCGTACATTGGGTTGAGCGATGATACCGACCCGAAACCCGGCATCTCGCAGCACTCGTCCGATCACCGCCACACCGATGAAGGGACTATCGATGTAACTGTCGCCGGATACGAGGATAATATCGAGCGCGGTCCATCCGAGGGCGTCAAGCTCTGCTTTGGTGGTAGGGAGGAACATTAGGTTCCGATGGCCTGTCATTTCGCTGCGTGGACAGTCCAGACGTTTGGTTCGATGTACTCCGGCCAGGCCACGGCTGACATACGAGAGTTTTCTTCACACAACGCAGGCTGATCTTCCGCAGTGATAACGTGGTAGGGATACTCAGCTATCATATGGTACTTCTTCAATCACCGAGCTGCCCGGCTCGCCGCCGGTGGTCGTCCATGACTCGTGCAACCGCAGTCGTCCATCCGGTAGCTGTTCGGGGACGGAGAGGCAGCGGCCACTCACGAATTCACCGTCGACATTCAGGTATTGCCACGCCATGTCGAGTTTGTCATCGTCGAGCACATTCGCTACCAAGGTGCCGAAGCGGACCCGTCTACCTTCGAACGTTCCCCACACGGTGCGGTCCTTCTGGCGATAGTGGAACAGCACCTCTCTCGTTAGGTCACCGTCGTCGTAGTTGACGACCCCACGGAAGCGCCTGTTCTCATAGCTCAATTCAGACATGATTCGGTTGTCCCATCGGTTCGGAATAACTGCCCGTGAGTTGTCAGTCCTTTGCTAACAGGACATTCACCGCCTTGACCATGATTTTGACACTATCGCCTTCTTTGATGCCGAGGTCTTCCAGCGATTCGATAGTCATGACCGAGTTCATGACGGCGCCGCCGGCCACTTCGAGCCGCACCTGGCACATCACGCCGCCCTTCTTGATCTCAGTTACCTTGCCGGTCAGTTGATTACGTGCTCCAAACTTCATGATCAATCCTTTCGAAGGGATGTGTTTTGCTTGAGGCAAGGAAGCCCCATTGGTTGCTCCAGTCAACGAAAAGCTGCCGCCCGATCAAGTCGGGTGTTTGGCGCATGCGGACATATGCCGCCCACAACAATGGCACGAGGGCCGACGGGATAGCATCGCGTTACCTCTGAATTAATGGTTGCAGTTCGTCTGCGGGTGCGCTTTATTCGTGGCTACAAGCATGGAGAACCAATGATAGAAGCAACGAATCTGACAAAACTGTTCAAAGACAAGAAGCGCGGCGAAATCCGGGCGGTCGACGATATCTCATTCACCTGCCGACCGGGTGAGATCTATGGCCTGCTGGGACCCAATGGCGCCGGCAAAACCACCACTCTGCGGATGCTCTCGACGGCCATAAAGCCAACTTCCGGGTCGGCCGTCGTATACGGTATCGATGTCGTCAAAGAACCGCAACGGGTACGCTCCCGGATCGGCTTTCTGTCGGGCAATACCGGTTTGTATGCGCGTCTGTCGCCGCGCGAGATGGTTACTTACTTCGGACGTCTCTACGGTATGACCACGGCGACCATTAAGGAACGGGCCGAGCGGATTTTCGGAATGCTCGACATGCATGATTTCGTCGATGGTCGCAACGAGAAACTCTCCACCGGTATGAAACAGAAAGTATCGATCGCCCGCTCGGTGATTCACGATCCGCCGGCCATGGTTTTCGACGAACCAACCACGGGGCTCGACGTGATCAGTTCGCGCACAATTGTAAACTTCATCCGACAATGCCGCGATGAGGGGAAGACGGTGATTTTCTCGACGCACATAATGAGCGAGGCGATGCGTCTGTGCGACAAGGTGGGCATCATCCACCAGGGTAAAATGTACACCGAGGGCACGGTACAGGAGATCCTTGATCAAACAGCGACCACCGACCTCGAAAGCGCCTTTATCAAGATTGTGGAGGAATAGTCGTGCAGATATCCAATGTTATGACCATATTCAGAAAAGAGCTCACCGACACGCTCCGTGATCGCCGCACCCTGGTATTCATGCTGCTGGTGCCAATCGTGGCTATCCCATTGTTGATGATGGGTATGTCCAAGCTGATGATCAGCCAGATCACCAAGGTTCAGGAAGAGACTTCGAGGATTGTCATTACTGGTCGCGAAGAGATGCCGACTGAACTGGACAGCATGTTCAGCGCCGCCACTGACTTGACGTTCGTCGACTCATCGACCTTTGCCGACACTGGTTTGGTTGAAGCGTTGCAACTGGGGAGGTTCGATGCGCTGGTGGCGGTGCCTGACAGTTTCGCCGTTCATCTACAGATGGAAAGTCTGGCACAAATAGAAATCAAGTACGACAAGGCAGAAATAAAATCGGAGCAGGCTGAAGATAGACTGTCCGATCTGCTGGATGACTACCGGGCTCTGTTGGTCGAATACCGTCTGGCCGAGCATGATATTAGTGTCGCTATTCTCGAACCATTCGAGGTCAATAAAGAGAACGTCGCCCCGATGCAGAAGATGCTGGGGGAAAGTCTCGGTATGATGCTGCCGTATCTGATTATCATCATGTGTTTCATGGGCGCTATGTACCCGGCCATCGACCTGACCGCCGGCGAGAAGGAACGCGGAACTCTGGAAACTCTGTTGGTATCACCGGCAGCCCGGATCGAATTCGTGCTCGGCAAGTACCTGGTCGTTGTCTGTACCGGGTTGGTGGCGGCGATGCTGTCGCTGGGCAGCCTGGTGTTTTCCATGAAATACATGGTCGACCAAATAGTGGCCCAGGTAGGCAGCATGATGGCGATGGAGTTTGAAGCGAGCACCATTGTCCTGATAGTCTTGGTCGTGCTGCCGCTGGTGGGTATTTTTGCCGGAGTGTTACTGTCGGTATCGATCTTTGCGCGCTCGTTCAAGGAGGCGCAGAGTTACGTGACGGCTTTGAACATGGTGATAATCCTGCCGGCCTTTGTCTCGATCCTGCCGGGCGTGGAACTCGACTACACATTGGCGATGATTCCGGTGGTGAACGCCAGCCTTATCATGAAAGAAGCAATCTCAGGGTCGATCATGTGGAACTATGTGATCGTGGCGCTCTTGTCGAACTCGATTCTCGCGGCGCTTAGTCTGGTGTTCTGCAAGAAGTGGTTCGAGCGCGAGTCGGTGATCTTCAGGATGTAGCACGGTCAAGCCGTGTCTCTCGCGCTGCGCATGGAACCCATTTATGGGCGGCTTGACCGTGTCACCCTGAGCGGAGTCGAAGGGTGAGGCAAGCCTGTTTTTCGCGCTACGCGCGCTGCAGATTCAGTAGGGCAGGATCCCTGTGATCCTGCCATTCTTGGTAACCCCCGGAAAGACCTATGAGTTCGCTTCGCCGGGTCTGACAAAATCATCTATCACCGTGCCCGACGATAGAGATCGGCAATCTCCCTCCAGTATATTTCGTTCCAGAACCCAGCAGCCGCTCCGCTGGTTGAGGGCAACACGAACAAACTGGTGTGGCCTATCTTGTCTTGTTGCGGACCGTAAGTGACTTTTCGGCCGAGATACTCCTGCGCCGAACGTTTGCCGTTGAAGCAAAGATAGCTGGGGTTGTACTTTTTAATTCTGTCTGCAAACTGATGGTAGCGCGCGCCTGCGAATCTCACATCCTTGTCCATTCCCGACTGGTCTTTGACAAGATCAGTCAGACCAACTCCACAGTCCAACAGCTTGGTATACTCCGAGGGCAGCAACTGGACGTCAGTGATTCCCACCGTGTGCAACACCTTCCAGAATTTGTTGCCGCGTCCGGCATAGTACTCACCCACCGTGGCCGACCTCTCGCCGGCCGCAGTTCCGCAGAACACAAGGACTAAGTCGCGCTTGAGCACATCCGGTAAAACGTCGCAGGCGTTTTTGCACATTTCGTTAACCAATTGTTCAAGTAGGGATTACCACTGTCTATAGCTATGTAATATGCAATAAGTAACCTATCAATCACCAAACAGGTAATCATGCCTTGAGGAGTTGCTCCGGTATGAGCGCAGTTGTAGCTTACGGTTCGCCGAAGGCGCCGATGTTCGAGAGGTTGCCGTGGACTTCCTTCACTCTCTTGATATGGTACCAGTTGAGGTTGCCATCGGCCTCAAGTCCCCAGCCGGTCACCCAATCCTCGCCTTTCTGAATATCGACAAACGACTCCGTATCCATCCGGTCCGTTTCCGAGTTCCAGTGGAGATAGTCGGTCTTGAGTCGGGTTCCTCTCTGATTGACCAGAATGACATGGCCGAACAGATCCAACAGTCCGGTTTTCTCGCGCACTATGGCCGAATCGGCTATCACCCAGCCGGAGGCTTTTCCCGTAGAATCATAGGTGGTGACATGCACGCCGTAGGACATGGAGGAGTCGAGCGGCTCGTACTCAACAATGCGCTCCGAGAGGATTTCGGTGGTAATGCGACCGCCGTCGTACAGGAAAATCTTAGCCTTCTTGAGTTCGGTGCCAAGCAGTTGGCTGCTGTCGGCATCACTGTCCGATCCGGATTGCGACGATTCATCGGTCGCACACCCGGCCATGAGCATCAGGATGGATATCAAATATGTCAGCAGTACCGTTCGCATTACATTCGCTTTCTTATACGTATATCGGCGGGTAAGTTCGGAATAT
>CBDUZQ010000198.1:0-5264 GCA_965371755.1 uncultured bacterium | reverse complement strand
GGGCGGCAGATGCGCATGTCCACCGCCCTGATAAGTTGCCTTAATGCGGGGGCAAACCCGCATGGTTGAGAATAACTACAGTGTCTACTTCAACTCATATACCACCGAAATGCGAGCGTTCATGTCGGTTCCGGTGCCTTTGCCGGTGATGAAGTCGAAGCCTCTCAGGAACAGATCGGGATCGGTTTCAGTGTCGACGTGCAGCCGACCCCAGTGGAAACCGAAACCGAGATAGGTCAGATTCTCGGCCATCTTCTCCTTCCGTTCGTAATTAACCGTAATGACGTCCGGGCCGAACTCCCTTTTCCGGAGGATCCAATCCGAACTGGCGCCCATCCGGATATCCATCCATTTGAAAACGTCGGCATCGAATCCGATGCTCCAGTAGGGGAAGTATGTCCGGTCGTCTTTATAGGTGCTGCTGCCGGCCCCGGTGGCCACATTGTTGGCCGAAGCTGTATGCTCTCTTTTGATCTTGTCAATGGCCAGACCGACATCACCCACCACGAGCACGTTGGTTGCCGGAGTCCAGTTGTAGCCGCAACCGATGTCGAAGATGGTCCTGGTGTCTTTGGTGATCAGGTCGTCCAGAGTAGCAGGATCACCGTCGCCTGTTACGTGGTCCTTTTCACCCCGTACGCCGTGGGCAAACTCAGCGTGCCAGATCACGGTAGTGAACCACCGTCCTTTGAGGCCGAAGTCCCAGAAGCCTTCTGGTGCGGTCTCTTCAACCGTTGAAAGCCCCGCAACCTCGTCCGTCCAGCCGCCTTTGCCGAGGTGAAGTGAGACATCAATGTCCTTAGCGGCGTTTGTGAAACCCCAGTCGAAGTCGTAGTAGTAGATGTTCTCCTTGTAGTCGGATGGTGTGGCGCCCGTGACGGCCGCTTCATACGACGCGCGTACATACCCGAAATGGAAACCGAAGTACTTCCACGAACCGGGTCCCCATTCCCGAGCATAGTAGAGGTCCACCCTCTTGTCGGAGCTCTGTGCACTACCGGTGAAATGTCCGAACCCCGCGGTGTTGTAATAGCCGGTCGGTACGCCGATGTTCAGGGTTGAAATGTAGGTTCCCAGGTGCCACGGATTGTCCGAACCGAACTGCCAGTGGATACCGAGTTCGTAGAAATCGTTACCCCCGAATTCGCCTATAGCCAGGCTAGGGAAATCATTCAGGCGTGATGGAAAGATGGTGATGTTGGCCTCGTCCAGGAGGACCATGTTGTTGTCACCCATCGTCCGTACGCGTGTATCGGTAGCTGTCGCCACGCTGCTCAGGAGCAGCAGTGCCGCAAGCGTGATAACAAACGTTGCTTTCATTGCTTTGTTCCCTCAACTAAAGATCCATCTTCAGTAGTGAACGGCGGATATGCGCCCGTCCAACATTTCAAGAACGATACCTTCCCGGTACCGCTTCAGATCATAGACTCTCCTCCTTTCGCCTGCCGTCAGACAAGTATCGTTTTCATTCTAACGAAAAATCTTTGTATCTAAACCACAACACAGAAAGCTGCCTTATCATCTCCGAATCATAGTTGTGTCCTTGCGCATGAATCCTAGCCGTTCATCAATATTGGATCAACAAAAAAAGATGGCCCCTGCGTTTAGGAAATGCCTGTGTCGGGCAGAGACGCCCGACACCACACACCGTATGAGATCGCGGCGTTTTTCTACAGCCTGTCAGGAGAGGATGGAAGTGAACAAGCTCATCCGTCCTGGTCACGATGCTCTTTTACTTCCTGCCAGATTGTTTCCAATTCTTCGAGAGTGAAGTCGTCGAAATGCTTCCCGGATATTCGCACGTTCTTCTCAAGGAGTAAGAAACGCTGTCGGAATTTTGCCAGGGCCTGCTTGAGCGCCGATTCCGGTTCGATATCGAGCTTTCTGGCCAGAGATGCCGCGGCAAACAGCAGGTCGCCGATCTCCTCAGTCTGCTTGACCTTGTCACCGAAGGCCATCGCCTCTTTTATCTCGGTCAACTCCTCAAGCAGTTTCTCGATCACCTCTTCGGGGTGGTTCCAATCGAATCCGATCCCACCCGCTTTCTCTCCGATTCGATAAGCCATCGTCAAAGCCGGCATGGATGTCGGCAAGCCCGAGAGCAACGATGTTTTTTCACCCGACTCCAACTTCAGTCGCTCCCATTGGTCGCGTACTTGTTTGGGGTCGAGATCATTTGGTTCCCCGAAAACATGAGGGTGTCGCCTGATCAGTTTTTGAACAATCGCCTCCACCGCGGTATCAGCGTCCCACTCATTTCTCTCATTGGCCAACTGGGCGTGGAAGACAACCTGGCAAAGCAGATCGCCCAACTCCTCGCAGAGGGCGGCGCTGTCATCGGCCTCAACAGCCTCCACCACCTCGTATGTCTCTTCAATCAAGTAGGGCAGGAGACTCCGGTGGGTCTGTTTGCGATCCCAGGAGCAGCCGTCCTCCGATCGAAGGATAGCCATCACTAGCTTCAGTCGTTCCCAGGGGGGGAGTTTTTTGTCAGTTACTCGACTCTTTAGATCGGTCATAGATGACGATAATACAATCTGTTACCGGAGTTGCCAACTGCTTTTTCCCTGCCTTCTTGACAAATCAAATGGCCGGGGCTATAATTGGCCGCTTGGGCCGGAAGGTCCGTTTGATAGTGAACGAAAAAAAGGATACTATGCCGACATGAGTGATGCCAAAACGAATTCGACGAAGAAGTCAAGAGCCTACTCTCCGGCCGACGTCGAGGACAAGATGCTCGACCGCTGGCTCAATGCCGGTTATTTTCATGGACAGGTCGAGTCGGACAAACCGACGTACTCTATCGTCATCCCGCCGCCGAACTGCACCGATGTGCTGCACCTGGGACATGCCCTGAACAACACGATCCAGGACATCCTGATACGCAAGCACCGGATGGATGGTTTTGAAGCGGTCTGGATTCCCGGGGCCGACCATGCCGGTATCGCCACCCAGGTGGTGGTGGAAAAACAACTGGTCAAAGAAGGCACCACCCGTCGTGAGATGGGTCGCGAGAAATTCTATCGACGCACCGCTGAATGGGCCAATCGCAACAAGGAGATCATTCTCGGCCAGCTCCGTAAGATGGGGTGCAGTTGTGACTGGGACCGTACGCGATTCACGTTGGACGACGGCCTGGTTAAGGCGGTCGCCACGACGTTCTTGCACCTGCATAAGAAGGGATGGATCTACCGCGGACATCGAATTGTCAACTGGTGCCCGTCGTGCCAGACTTCACTGTCCGACGATGAAGTCGAACACCAGACGCTGGACAGCCATCTCTGGTATATCAAGTACAAACTCAAAGGTTCCGATGAGTTCCTTGCGGTGGCCACCACCCGCCCTGAGACGATGTTAGGCGACACGGCTCTGGCCGTTTCACCAAAAGACAGTCGCTATAAAAAGTATGTGGGAAAGACCGTCATCCTGCCCATACTCGAACGGGAGATTCCGATTGTGGCCGACAATTATGTCGACCCGGAATTCGGCACCGGGGTCGTGAAGGTTACGCCGGCTCATGACCCCAACGATTTCGATATCGGTCGTCGCCACGATCTTGAGGAAATCAACATCCTCAACACCGACGGTACTCTGAACGAGAACGCCGGCAAGTTCAAGGGACTTGATCGCTATGAGGGTCGCAAACAACTGATTGAGGAACTCAAGAAAAAGGGACATCTGGACAAGATCGAGGAGTATGAGTTGGCCGCCGGCGCCTGCTACCGATGCCACAACGTGGTCGAACCATACTTGTCCGATCAGTGGTTTGTAAAGATGGACGAGCTTGCCAAGCCGGCCATCGAAGCGGTCAAGACCGGCAAGGTCAAGTTTCATCCCGAGTACTGGTCCAAGACCTACTTGCACTGGATGGAGAACATTCGTGATTGGTGTATCTCTCGCCAACTTTGGTGGGGTCATCGGATACCGATCTGGTATGCCGAGGACGGTACTGCTTTTGCCTCGGTAGATAGACCCGCAGCCGAAGATTGTCCCGGCTATGATCCGGATAGCCTTGTTCAGGATGAAGACGTTCTGGACACCTGGTTCTCCTCCTGGCTGTGGCCGATCTCGACCATGGGCTGGCCGGAGGACACCCCGGAGTTGAAGAAGTTTTACCCCACCAGGGTTCTCAGCACCGCCTCGGAGATCATCTACCTGTGGGTGGCGCGCATGGTCATGGCTGGGTACGAGTTCAAAGGCGCCGCGCCTTTTTCAGATGTCTACATTCATGGAACCGTGCGCGATGCCAATGGCATCAAGATGTCAAAATCATTGGGTAACGGCATCGATCCCCTGGAGATCATCGACAAGTATGGCGCCGACGCCCTTCGTATCTCACTGGTGCTGGCTACGCCTGATGGTCAGGACCCATGTGTCACCAAGAATACTTTTGAGATCGGTCGTAACTTTGTCAACAAGCTGGTTCAGGTCGCACGGTTCGTGAAAATGCGACTTGATGGACGACCGCCGGTGCTTGACAGAATCGATGACAACGATCTCGTTATTTTTGACCGCTGGATACTCTCCCGAATGGAGCGGACGATTCAGACTGTCGAGAAGGCCGTCACTGAATACCGTCTGTCGGCAGCGGCGAAGGCTCTTTACAATTTTGTCTGGAATGACTACTGCTCCTGGTACGTCGAACTCATCAAGCCTGATCGTGCCGACCTGCCGATTCGCGAGGGATCCCTGAACGTCGCTACTTATGTGCTCTACAATACCCTGCGGCTGTTGCATCCGTTCATTCCGTTTGCCACCGAGCGCATCTACCTCGATCTGCTTGAGCACGACTACGACAGCAAGAGCACGCTCACCTTTGGCCCCTGGCCGAAAACTGAGGGTGGTCACATTGATGACAGCCTGGAACAGAGTCTGGAGCAAATTCAGAATGTGGTGACCGCGGTGCGGGCGGTGCGCGCGGAGTTGAATGTTCCGCCGAGCAAGAAGTCCGACCTGTATATCCGCGTCAACAGCGCCGACTTTGCGACGCTGCTGGAGAACCATATTGATTACTTCCGGTCACTTGTCCGCGTTGAGAACCTTCATGCCGGTGTCGATGTCAAGAAGCCTCCGTTGTCGGCGTCGGCTGTTATCTCGGGCGCGGAAATATTCGTTCCGCTGGAAGGACTCATCGATATCGAGGTCGAGAAGAAGCGGCTGGAGAAAGAGTTGAGCAACCTCGGCATACAACTTGAGAAGACCTCAAGAAAACTGGCCAACGCCGACTTCCGCGCCAATGCCCCCGGTGACGTTATCGAACGCGA
>CBDUZQ010000197.1:0-5273 GCA_965371755.1 uncultured bacterium | reverse complement strand
CTCCCGCCAGTCGCAGCACGTAGCCTCCGCGTCGTGGTGTTATCTCGACCAGTCGACCGGTTTGAGAGGCATCCGATGACGCCCTCCCGGTATCGGACAATGGCAGTTCGTCGGCCACGAATCGTGCGCCCTGGGCCAGCCGCGCCGGGTCGCACTGCCTAACCTCGAACCGCCGATACTCACCGTTGACTGGAAACATGAGGACCATACTGTCTTTGGAAAGGTGGCTGTCACCGTCTTCGCGCCCGGCGCAGATTTGGTAAACGTCGTCTGACAGCTTATCCCCATTCGGGCGGTAACGGAAGCCGGCCGACACCGGCGGCGTCTCACTACAGGACCACAGCCTGACACCATCACGCGTCATCAGCGAGCGGGCCACAGCGTCGATTTGGTTAACCGAGACTACCTCGTGCCGCAGCAACCTGATGCGATCCGGCCCACCGTTCTCGGACAACATGGAAAGATCCAGTCCTTCTTGCGGTATCAGTTTCAACTCCAGCCGCGACACGATAGACGTACGACCATCCAGGAGCTTGGCCAGATAATTGAGACTCAGCCTCTCCTTGCCGCGATAAGGCACCAGGATACCGTACAAGTCATCGCCTGTCGGTAGTTGGCTAAGATAGAACCGTCGGCAGATCTCGTCGGGAAGTTCCTCACCATCGGCGCGGCAGAGTGTCGGCTGCAAACCGAGGCGTTCGATACGAACAAGTATCCCATCGTAGTAAGGCGTCACAAGGTACTCACACCCTTGATCGAGTTGCGACAAATCGTTCACACGTATCGGTTCCTTCAGACACGCAACTTCGTACCGAGGTTGAGTCCCATCTATCCGCAACTCCTTCGAAACCGAGGTGTCATTCACTGCCCCTCGATACACTAACGATGTCTCAAGAACCCGCTCGATCTGCCGGTAATTGAAATGGCAGATCACTTTCTGCCCGTCGACCTCGTACGAAGCCAGTGGTTCATGTTCGCAGGTCCTGATGTCCTTCCCGCAGATAGAGCACTCCGGAAACAGGAAAGTAAAACCGATCGAGCATTCTTTGTAGATGCCGCCGTCGATATTCTCGCGCAGACTGTCGGCTCCCTCGGCGCTCTTGAGCCAATAGAAATAGCTCTTGACCCAACGGCGACCGTCGCGTTCAACTGTCGTGGCGTGGAAATTTCTGGCAATCGGCAGCTTGTCTTTTCGGTGCCCCACCATGACCGGCGAATCAACCAGCAGTTCAGCCAGACGATCATGTTCCTCAATAGGAAACCGCCCACCGAAACTGTTGACTTCATCGGAGACAACAAACATCGCCCGAACGTAGACATCATCAACCTCAATCGGCGTCGGCGGATTAACGTTACGGTTTATCAAATCGATCAGATCAGCCGTCACTCGTTCGGCCGGTTCGGCCAGCCGTGCGGTGACGCGGCCAAGACTTGCGCTCATTTTGCCTCCGTACACTTTACCAAATAGCCGCTGGCGGGCTTTTGCAGAAGAACACCACCGCAAATGCGCAAGTTGTTGCTAAAATCTCTGCAAAATACAGCTCCCTGCGAACCATCGAAATAGAGCTAACCGGCTGTCCGGCAAGACTGTATCGAGGTCCCCAAACAGCCGTCAGGTCCGGGCACAACCTTTGCTTTTATGGTTGTCAGTTCGGATATGCAGACAATGAGTTTGAGGAATATCGTTATGACTGTTTATAAGAGCAAAAAGAACCACAGCATGAAATGGCTGATTGCGCTAATCGTTTTTGCGCTCGCCATGACCATCACCTGGTCAGATGTTTATGGTGCCGAGGTCTCATCCGAAATGGAGATTCATCAGGCTAAGGCGGCCCACGAGAGCTTTGCCCGCAGCCGGATCTATCCGAACTGGTATCCCGGTTTTCTGAAACCATCGAAAACTATCCTGGCCTCGACGTTTCTGACCCAGGCAGCCACGGTTGACGGCGTAACCGAAGGCAATACTCTTTTGGAGCGCTCTTCGACGCGCGCTCTTGAGATCCATCGAACGGTTCTCATCAATATAAGTTAAGCCCCTACGTTCCCAACCCTTCCGCCCTACAACGCCTTTTGAGCTTCCTCCCCTCAAAAGGCGTTCCTTTTGTCTGTAACTGGATTAGGTTCACCCCCGCCCCATACTAGTACCCCACCTAACGCGGAGCGACAGGTGGGTTCTCTTGCATCGGAAGAACCCACCCGATGCTGACGCTCTGGGTGGGATACCCGGTGCCCGGCAGATGTCCACATCTGCCGTGGGAGACTATCCTTTCCCCACCCGCGGCGCCACCGTCGGCTCAGACCGGCGCCTAAGCGGCCACAGTGCCAACGCCAGCGCCATCAGCGAATCACACTCGTTATTGTCGTCCCAACGAGCAGAGCGCAACTCATCCTCGAACGACCAAACCTTCCCCGGTCCGTCCGGCAACTCCCAACGTTCGTAGCAGATTCGTTCGGTGGCGTGAAACAGTTCGACATTGGTGAGCATCTCTGCCTTAGTCGCTGCCGTGAAGATCACCGAGGTCGGATTGAACTCCCTGAGTTGCTCCACCACCACGTCCCCCAAACCAGTAGCGTCTACTATTAACTCGCCGGGGTACTGCACCTGCCGCTGCTTGATCTTCTCGATGATTACATTCCAGTCGAACATGCGATATCGTTCCAGCGCTACCACCCGCGCATTGCCGTCGATCACTTCGACCGTTACCCCAACCGTGGCTGTCTTCTTGCGCGCCAGATCCCAACCGGAGATGAATCTCCCTCTTTGTCGATCCCGGACGTTTTTCTCATGTGCACTCGCATCTTCCTGGAAGGCCTTCAGCGCCTGGTCTACATATGCGCCTCTCAGTATCTCACCGCCGGAGTCGACAAACTGCCCCATGATATTCTGCTGCACCCGATGCTCGCTGAAGTGCGTCAGTCGTTCCTGCAGGAAGTCCTGTGAGATGTAAACGTTCTCGCGGCTGTCGCCCGATTGAAAATAGCCGCCCCGTTCGCCGCCGGCCACCTCTCGGGCGCGACGATAAAACCAGTTTCTCCCGTTGGGTGTGCTGACCAGATCGAGTTTGCCCTCACGGTCGGCCAGCCGCATCTGAATCACTTCTTCGACCACATACTCCGGGTCCGGTTCGAACGCTACTTCGTCGAAAATGAACAGATCGTAGTCATGCCCCAGCAGATACTCTCCGCGGTTTTGCGTGGATCGTGTTTCCACCACCGAGCCGTTGCCGAACGTCAAACGTGGATACGGCGTCCGCACCAACGATGTCACCAGCGCCTCCAGCCAGGGCAACTGCCGCACCAGACGCACCGTCTGATCGAAGATGATGCCGGCCTGATCCTGCGTAATTGAGGCGGTGAGAATATGATACCGCCCGCAGCGGTCGAACTCCAGTTTGCGCGGGCGGTAGATAGCGCGATGAAGGATCTTGATCGCCGACACGAACGATTTCCCCCACCGGTTACCCGTCACCAGCACGTTCTCGGCTTTGTCAGAATTCTCCAGCCATCTGCGTTGTCCCGGATGCAACTCGATCCCCAGCGCAGCGGATGCAAAGTAAGCCGGATCGGTCAGACCGCGCCGCCAGTCGATTGCCTTCAGCAAGTCGTTTATAACAACTCACCGGCCTTGGCCCGGGCTGTCTCATCGTCGATCAACCCCGCCTGATGGAGCTTGAGAAGGCTGTCGGTTCGTTGCGCCTGTATAGTCGCCAGGTCGCTCGCCTGGTACGCAAAACTGTTGTCGAAAACAAAACGACACTGCACGTCGAGTCCGGCCAAAGCCAGATCGATATTGCCGATCCACTCCAGCAACTGAGCCGCCTCCGCCTGCACCGACCGTACCTGACGCATCACCACATCGAACTTGAAAGACGACCAGGTGGTGGTGTCACCGTACGAGTAACCCAGCAGGAACGGCGCGAGATGGGTGCCGGCGCAGATCTCCTCGACCATGGCCCGATGATTATAAAACCAATTATTGGTGCCGCCCCGACCCGGTTGCGGACCGATATACTCGATCGCCACATTGTCCCAGGTAACCGGATTGTCGTCCACCTCGCAGGAACGGATCATCGACACCGTCGAATCGAAGTATCCGTTGATCCGATCAGTATAGGCGCTGTCGGACTCACCGGCCATCCGCTCGGGCGGATTGATCTTGACGTGCAGCCGATGAAATCCGGCGTTGTGACTGGTACGCCGCATGTCGTCGATCAACTGTTGCTCGATATAAGATACGAACGGCACCGATTGCAGCACCGATTGTCCCAGCGGCGACTCGACACCGGCGCTGAGCGACAGGTGACGGAAGTCCGGCCGCGACAGGTTGATAGTGCGATCTTCCATATCCAACAACAGCGACGGCTTCCCCGGACTATCCCCCTGCCTGATATCAATCGAATCGACCGGCACAAATCGCTGCACGCCCGAAGCATCACTCTTGACAGTCACGAAACCGCCGAAGATACCGTCGCGAAACAGCGACCTGAACATATCCACCAGTAGCGCCGGCACACCGGTGGCTTGCCCTCCCGCGTCCAGATAGATGTGCCGAGTCAATTCCTCCAGCCGCCGCTGCGCGCGCTCAGCCAGATGATCGTTTCCACTGGCCTCAGTCCTGAACGCACCCGGCGCCGCCGCCAAGCGACTCCACGTCCAGATACATGAGTTCACGATCGGGATACTGTCGCACAAAAACCGATACAGCATAGTGCGATACCGACCCGACCGAACCTCGGCTGGTGACATCTTCAACATCGCTCCGATTCGTTCCATCGTCTGGTAAGGAGATTTCGCCGACGGCCTGGCCTTGGTCGCCAACCGTTGAACGCCCGGAGGCGCCTCAGTTTGTGATGCTTTCTTGCGTTTGAAGAACTTCATGACCCGCTCCTTTTTTCCAAACGCACGGTCCCGAAGATCACCCCCAACCCTGTCGCGATTTTGAACCAGGCCAGGCAAGGGTCAACGTCAGCCACCGGACGTTTAAGAAAAGTGATTGACTATATACGTCGAAATGCTATAGTTTGCTTTCAAATGTTAAGCAGCAATGGTACGGATATGTGGATAACCACTCGGTTGGCTTTGCAGGAAGCGGCGAAACACCTGAGAATGGGCAAGTCCACGATTTACAAACTCGCCCGCGAAGGCGAACCCAACAACACCGTCATGGCGGTACTGTAAATTGCGAGAGTGTTATAAGGACAGGAAACCAGAACTCCGCATCTTATGTGAATCAATCTAATTATTGTTAGGTGCATTGGTAGGAGAACGAGGTA
>CBDUZQ010000196.1:0-5278 GCA_965371755.1 uncultured bacterium | reverse complement strand
TAACCATTGGTTGGCTCTAAACAGATCGAGGATCTGGTACGTCAGAATGAAAGAAAGCAAATACACTCATAAATGTTTGGTGATATGATAACAGGCAAGTTGAATTTCGTCTTTTGCATGCTGGGAGCAGCACTCCTGACCGGCAACGCGTGGTCGCGAATGGCGGCCGACGCTGATCAGAAAGAGCGTGGCGGCGGCAAAGCAACCGTTTTGGTGGCGCACAATGTCGCTGGTCACCGTATCGGTGCAATGGATCTGGCTGTTAACAACAACGGCACCATCGGCACCGGCTTTACGTCGGGGGACAGGGTTGATGCCTTCACCGGACAAACCATCTCGTCATGCGAATATCCGCGCGGCTCAAATGTTCAGTACCTCTTTGCCGGCGCTTTCTGGATTGGCGCTGTCGTGGGTAGAGACACACTGGTTTCGGTGGGCGCTGATGGTTGGTCGTCTGCTCGGGAACTGTATCCGGATGCTCCACCATTCGGATATATGATAAAGCGGTCGATTACCAACCCCGAGTCGCCCCTGTACGATGGAGCGGTGTCGGAAGAGGACTACATCAGTGTCTATACAGATACCATTACTCAGGATGTTCCCGCCGACTACTTTGGGCGACCTCATATACCTCTGAATATAGAGATTACCGATGCCTCCTACGCCTGGTCGTATTCCTACGCCGAGGACTTAGTACTCTTTGATTATCAGATCAGGAATATCGGCACGCGGGAACTTACTGAAGTATACATGGGCGTCTATGTCGACGCCGACGTCTGCTTTGATTGTAGCCAAACACAGGGTTTTGCAGATGATCTATGCGGATTCCTTCACACCTATCCTACGGCGTTCGGTAACTGTGTTTTCAACGATACCGTCAATATCGCCTGGATTGCCGACGACAATGGTGATCTCGACCCCGGCCAAACGCCCGCCAAACATGTGACGGCTACGCGTATCGTGCGGACACCCGCTGAAGAGATGGAGGTCTCATTCAACTGGTGGATCAGCAATGGGAACGCCTCTAAAGACTTCGGACCTCGCCACAGGAACGTGGAGAATTTCCGGGATCTGGGTACAGGCGGAATCGGCACTCCGGAAGGTGACGTCAATAAGTACGATTTCATGAGTAACCGGGAATTCGACTACGACCAGGAGTTTGTCGCTGTCATTCAACCAACCGACACTCTTTGGATGTTTCCTGGGGGCGATGCAGCTGAGTTTGCTGTGGGATTTGACACTCGATATTTGCTCTCATTCGGTCCCTTCACAATTCGGCCGGGTCAGACCTTACCGGTCTCGCTGGCCTACGTGGGCGGCATGGATCTTCACACCGATGCCGCTAATGTCGAAAACCTGCCCCTCGACCCGCAGACCTACTGGGACAATCTCGATTTCACCGATCTGGCCACCAACGCCACCTGGGCAGCCTGGATTTACGATAACCCCGGTGTTGATACCGACAACGACGGCTTTTGTGGACTCTACCATGTCTGTTGCTCGGATTCCTCGTTAGTTATGGATTTGGACACCCACTACAACGAAGATTTAGAAATCGACAGTATTACACCAGGATGGTTGTGCACGTTAGCCGACACCTTCTACTATCAGGGCGATGGTGTACCCGACTTCCGTGGCGCCGCCCCGCCGCCGGCGCCCGATTTCTGGATTGAACCGTCAGCCAGCAAGCTGACCATACGCTTCAACGGCCTCAGATCAGAAACCACCAGGGATGTGTTTTCGCGCAACGTAGATTTCGAGGGGTACCGCGTCTATGTCGGTCGCGATGACCGATCCGCCAGCTTCGGAGTAGTGGCCTCGTATGACGTTGAGGACTACAACAAGTTCACCTACGACCCCACCTCGAACGCGCCCGACGGCTGGGCTCTTCTTGATGTACCGTTCACTATTGACTCCCTGCGCTGTTTGTACGGCGATTCCTGCGAAGACATGAATTTTGATCCCCTGAGCTATACTCGCAGCAGTTATTTCGTCCATCCCGACTTCCCGGATTCACAGTTCATTTTCGAGGCCCAGGACTACAACGTCTCCGAACTGGGAGTGGACACGCCCATTCGCAAGACCTATCCAGAGCAACCCTATCCCAGCAGCCTGATCCCTGACTCGGCGCAGCCGAATGAAGTGACCGACGATGGCTATCTCAAATATTTCGAGTATGAAACAGAGATTGACAACCTGCTGCCGACGGTCGCGTATTGGGTGAATGTCACTGCCTTCGATTACGGATCGCCTGAATCCGGTCTGTCCTCGTTGGAAACGTCGGTATCTGTCGGCGCCCAGAGCGCTTATCCGCTGGCTGGCTGGGAAGAGGTCGAGGCCAAAGATCTGAAAGCATACATCTACCCGAACCCCTACCGCATCGACGGGGACTATCGGGAACGTGGATTAGAGGGTCGTGTTGACAGCGACCGGCCGCCCGATCGAACGCGCTTACTGAACTTCGCCAACCTGCCGCCCAAGTGTACGATACGAATCTTCACGGTTGACGGAGATCTCGTGCGCGAGTTTACACATGATAAACCTCTGGACGATCCCAAGGCGTCGCACGCGGAGTGGAACTTGATCACCCGTAACACGCAGTTGGTTGTTAGCGGCTTCTACTACTGGACGGTTGAGGACGAGAAGGGTAATGTCCAAATCGGCAAGCTGGCCATAATCATGTAAGCCAAGAGTTGATGAGCGCAGATCACCCCGCCAAAGGCCGCTCCAGAACCGTTATCTGGTCGGTCTTTATCCTGTTAAGTCTGCTCGCCGGCGTTGACGCGCGAGAGACTAACCCCAAGACCGAGTGGCTTGAGCGATCATACCCCGGGCCGAAGACCGCCGCCGCCGGACCGATAGTAGAGTATGCCGTCCACAAGCGCGGCAATATCCAATTGGCTATCGCCAACAACGGCACTTTCGGTACCCGCGGACGTTCGATTCCCGACCCACTCACCGGCCAAGGCATCCCGTCGTGCATCTTCCCCAAGAACTCCGACCTTGTTTACCTCTGGGTAGCCGCCATCTGGGCCGGCGCCGTAAAAGGAAACGACACTCTGGTATCGGTAGGCGACGAAGATTTCTACGTCACCACCGAGTTCTGGCCGGACATCAAACCGTTCGGCGACTTCCGCTATGAATCCATCGATCCCAACAGTCGCTTTTTCACACCGGATGCTTTCTCGGAAGAGGACATAATCTGTGAGTACACTGATACCCTCACTGAGGTTGAAGCCACCGGCGTTGATGCCACCGATGGCCGTCCCCACAAACCGCTGGGAATAAAGGTCACGCAGCGTTCGATGGCCTGGAGTTACTCATACGCTCAGGACTTTATCCTGTTCGACTACCGCGTTAAGAATATCGATGTGAGAACGTTGAGTGAAGTGTATCTCGGTATATGGCTTGACGGTGATGTCTGGCACATCAGCAACCGGGACCAGTCGCACTGGAATGACGACATGGTGGGGTTCCTTCGCACTTACCCGGCGCCGGAAGGGCACGGTTATCTTGACACCATAAACGTCGCCTATCACACCGACAATGACGGTGACCCTGTTGGTGGCGCCTGGGATGAGAAGTCGGTACCACATGCCGTGGGGGTTCGTGTAGTTCGCACGCCGGCCGAGGAACCAAGTTACTCATTCAACTGGTGGATTATCGACTACACTGATCCATCCAGAGACTTTGGCCCACGCCGGCGCGGTACACCGGAGGATCCGTTCCGAAGCTTCGGTTCCCGGATCGGCACTCCCGAAGGGGACAAGAACAAGTACTATATCCTCAGCCACCCGGAGTTTGATTACGATCAGTTCTACGTCGCACAGAATCAAATGCTCAAAGGCTGGCTACCGCCGCCGGAGAACGCCGGGGACATTGCCGATGGTTACGATTGCCGATATCTTTTGTCCTTCGGGCCGTTCGAGATCCACCCCGGCCAGGAACTGCCGATTTCCTTCGCCTGGCTGGGGGGCTCTTTT
Source organism: uncultured bacterium (assembly GCA_965371755.1). Taxonomy (GTDB): domain Bacteria; phylum Zixibacteria; class MSB-5A5; order GN15; family FEB-12; genus JAJRTA01. Next base: position 1,295 of record CBDUZQ010000196.1, on the reverse strand, counting down.
CTGCACTCCGACCCAACCAATTTCGAGGCTCTTTACGATGAGCGCCGTCCCGACATCTTTCACAGCTCTCTTGACTTCTCGGGGTTGGCCGCCAATTCCCGATGGGCATCGTGGGTCTACGATAATCCCGGCATCGACACCGACAAAGACGGCTACTTCGGAAAGTTCCGTGTCTACTGCACCGACTCGGTCGTGCAGGAAGTCGACACCATAATCAACGGCAATGACACGACGATCACGGTTATCGAGTACACCGACTGTGACACGCTTTTTCATGAGGGGGATGGCGTGCCTGATTTTCGAGGCGCCGGTCCCCCGCCCGCCCCCGAACTCCACATCATACCGGATGTTGGACGCCTGACGATCCGGTTCAACGGTCTGCTTTCGGAGACGACCCGAGACATCTTCTCGCGTGTGGTTGACTTCGAAGGTTACCGCGTCTATTTCGCGCGTGACGACCGACCATCGAGTTTCTCCGTGGTAGCCTCGTATGACAGGGAGGACTACAACAAGTATGTCTTCGTTGATGGTGAGTACCAGCTTCTGGACATACCATTCACCATTGATTCTCTTCGTTGCCTCTACGGCGACTCCTGTAGCGATGTGAGTTTCAACCCCCTGGCTTATTCGCGCAGTTTTCCGTACCAGCTTCCGGGATTCCCGGAGTCGACCTTTGTCTTCACGGCTCAGGATTACAACGTTTCCGAGTTAGGCGTACAGACCGAAATCCGCAAACGGTTTCCGAGCCAGCCATATCCAAGCAGTCTGATCCCGGACTCGGCGCAACTTGACGAACTCACTGAACGCGGCCAATTCAAATACTTCGAGTACGAAATGGTTCTCGAATCCCTGTTGCCTACCGTACCGTACTTTATATCCGTCACCGCTTTCGACTTCGGTTCCCCCAGAGCCGGTTTGGCGGCCCTGGAAACCTCGGTGGTCAATAACGCTCAACTGGCCTACGCTTTGTCCTCGTCCGATCAGGTTGTTGCCGACCAACTGGAAGCGTATGTATATCCAAACCCTTATCGCTCCGATGCCGGATATGTCGACCGAGGTCTTGAAAGCCGCTTCGACCGTGAGGAAGCACCGGACCGTTCGCACCGGATACACTTCGCCAACCTGCCGGCCAGGTGCGTCATCAAAATCTACTCCCTCGACGGCGATCTGGTGAGAGAGTTGACCCATGATATGAATCCGGACGATCCGACGTCGTCCCATCACGAATGGAACCTGATCACGCGCAACACTCAGTTGGCCGTGACGGGGCTTTACTATTTCGTAGTTGAGTCGGC
>CBDUZQ010000195.1:0-5298 GCA_965371755.1 uncultured bacterium | reverse complement strand
TCGCCGCCAAACCCCTCGCCACGACGATCCGGATCGACCGCCACCCGGTTGATCCACCCCTTACGACCATCATAAGTAGCCAGTCCGACAGCTAACATCCGACCGTTCTCGAACAGACCGAAAAGGGCTGTGTCCTCGCGTTCGATTTCCCGCACCACCCGTTCACGGTTGTCCCGCCCCTGCGGTTTGTACGGCAACCCGGCGTCGGCCCAGATGCGTATGATATCGTCGTAATCGTCAGCCGTTAGTCTTCGCAGGTCGCGGCCCATACTTTTCCTCCAGGATATCCGAAAGCCATCTCATCGAGAATTCCGAAGCGCACGGCTGGTCGTTCCAATGCTCACAGCCGCTGAAGTTCAACAGCACTCCCCGTGCTGGGATACCAACTTCGGCGGCGGTTCGCATCCCCTCCGCGAGCATCTTAATACAGGCGACACCTATCACGCCAAAGTCGCCCATGGTTTCCCGATAGTGTTCAAGTTGCTTAGTCAGTTTGCGCTTTGAGAAGATGATCTTGCAGCGATAACGCGCCGCCAGATCGCCTATTCCATACGCCTGGCAGGACTCAACACAACGTTTGCAGACATCGCCGTAAGCCGTCTCGACCTTCTCGCAGTCCGGGTTGTGCAGCGACAGACAGTCGGGCATCACAATCAATGTTTTCTTGGCCCGGTTGAAAGCGTCCCGGTCGAGTTCGTCCTTAACCTTGAAGGCCAGCAGTTCCATCAGGTAGACAGCTTTGTCGGTGCGGCGAAGCGACTCGCCGCTATCATCGCGGCGCGCCTTTTCGAGATACTCATCGATCCGGGCGAACTCCTTCGAGAAGTATTCATATCCCTCCGATAGTACCCGATTGGTAAAGCTGTCCAGACGTTCGCGGAAATCGTCGCCGAGATGGTAGGTGGGGATGTGTCGTTCCATGAGGCTAATATAGGAAATTTGGCGCTGTGGAAAATCTAATTTTCGCTTCGTTGAGACAGTCGTTTGACTCGGCTCAGCCCGGCCATGGCGCGGGTGGAACCGGGGTGAAGATTCAGCGCCGTGCGGAAGTTTAGCTGGGCGCGTGATAAATCTCCCTGCTGTTCCCACAGTTCGCCAAGAGCCAGATAGATCAGGCTGCGATCCTTCTTATGCTCCGGGGCGTGGGTGAGCGCAGTATGAAGCGACGCCATAGCCGCCGTCTGGGCGGGGCGTTTCTTGTACACGAGGCCGAGGTAGTAGTGGGCCTTCCAGTTGGTGGCGTCGGCCTCTATGGCCTGAGTGAAAAACCGCGTCGCCGCTTCATCCTGTCCGGCACGGAAAAGGCTGAGTCCGTTGTCAAAGCTTTCTTCGGAGAGTGACGTCGGCAATGCAACCGTCGGGCTGTCCTGATCGACCAGGCCGGCTTTCACGGTTGTCATGTTGCGACCGCAGCCGGTGAGGATCATCAGGACGATAATCAGGGCGCAATATGTCATTGGTTTGGTCAGAGTGGGCTACCTGTTTTGCTGTTTTTGTCGTCCGTCTTTATAGTGTCGGCTGGTTTTGCGGGTAGCTCTACGATGAAAAAACAGTTGAATCCTGGGCGGATCTGGACGTATTATAGATAACCCATAACGGCCGCAGACTAAGGAGAATCGATGAACTACCCACCGCCACCGCCGATGTACAAGAATCCGGGTCTGGCTGCTGTCCTGTCGTTTTTTTATATGGGTCTGGGGCAGATATACAACGGCCAGATTGCCAAGGGCATCTTTTTTATCCTCGCCTACACTCTGTCGTGGATCCTGATTATTGTGTTGATTGGTTTTCTGACGACACCGGTGTTGTTCATCTACGGCATGTACGACGCCTACAAATCGGCCGAGAAAATCAACCTCGACCTCGCTCGCGGCTTCGGTCCTCATCCCGGTCGTGACGGTTGATCGATAATACCCGGCTGCAAGTGATCGGACTACCCGCGACGATGTTGACATCGCTGGGCGGTTCCCTATATTGGCGCCATGATTCTTGTCATTGACATCGGCAACACCAATATCGTCATCGGTGTTTACTCAGGCGAGGAGTTGGTCGGCAGCGTGCGCTTGTCCACGCGCAGCAGTCTCACGTCTGACGAAGCAGGCCTGCTGGTTACCGGGTTTCTCACTCGCATGGGCTTCACCGTCGAAGAAATCGAGCAGGTTGTTGTCGGCTCGGTGGTTCCGCATCTGACCAGCGCTTTTGAAAAAACCGCTCAGCAATACCTTCGGTGCAAACCGCTGGTGGTGACGGCCCACGTCAAGTTGCCGGTGACAATCGATATCGACCAGCCCGACCAGGCGGGGGCCGATCGGATCGCTAATGCCGCGGCCGCCTATACTCGTTTTGGGGGGCCTCTGATTGTGGTCGATTTCGGTACCGCCACCACCTTTGATGTTGTCAATACCGATGGCGCTTATATCGGTGGCATCATCTCGGCCGGACCGGAGACCTCGATGGCGCAACTGGCCCGGCGGGCGGCCCGTTTGCATGAGGTGCGCATCGAACAACCACAGCGCGTGGTTGGATGTGACACCGAGGGCGCGCTGAAGTCGGGGCTGTTCCATGGCACGGTGGGGCAGGTGGATCATATTATCGACAAGATCATCGAGGAAACCGGCGCGGTTGATACGAAGATCATCGCCACCGGCGGCCTGGCGGCAGGCTTTGAGAATCATTCACGACACATCCGGCACGTGGAGCCACATCTGACGCTGGAGGGGCTGCGGATCATCGGTGAGATGAACAGGCTGTAGGCTGTTTTTCGCGCTCCGCGTGGCCCGACCGGTACGCCACCTGAGCGAAGCGGCAGGTGGGTTTTCACGCCTACATCAGACTTCCCGCTCGGTAGGCCGGCAAGTAGACCGTCAGAGTCAGAATCAGGCATACTATAGCATAAATCGGCAGCAGCCAGCGGCGGCGGCGGTCCTGTGCGGCCAGGGCTACCATTACGAACAAGGGAAACGCTACTACGATATGCCGGTAGTAGCAGTCGGTGGTGCCGCCAGTAGGTGTGAACAACAGCAGTCCGAACATCAAAACCTGCCACGAGCCGAATAACTTTCGAGTATAGAACAGAGCGGTAGTGATGATGGTGAATAGCAGCATGAGCGACACCGGGCTGGTCAGGGGCAGTTCCACAAGCGAGCGTCCTATCGTCCACAACGGAAATGACGCCTGGTGGGCGTAGTAGCTCTGCGACTGGAATCTCAGGTACAAGAAGAAATCATCGAAGCGCCAACAATAATAAAGGCAATACAAGAGCAGCGCCAGCCCGATCGCCGCGAGGGCGCCGATCAGACTCAGCCGTTCTTTGGGCGAGAGTTTCTTGAAACTCGATATCAGCACCCAGAGAACAGGAAGCGCGATAAGGACCCCGGAGGGGTAAGTAACAGCCAGCATGCTGCATGGGATGGCCAGCAGACCGAACCGTTTCGTTTCCAGCAAGTAGAGAGCGAGGACAGCCAGGGCCAGAAACAGGGCGTATGGAAATGCAGTGAGGAAGTAAAACGATCCCGGAAACAGCAGCATGCACACCAGCGTCAGCACGGCGGTGCGATGGTTCAATTTGTCGGCGACCATGCGGTATAGCACTAACATGGCCAGCCACAGCAACAGCCACGACAAACCGAGCATGATCAGGCGATGGTCCAGGCCGGACCAGCCGAAAATCCGACCTAACAGCGGATACATCGGAAACCAGCCAACGTTGCCACAGATATAGGCAGGATCGTAGTCGCACGGGAACATCTCGTAACCGTCACGCGCAATCGACAGGTAGAGCCGACCGTCCCACTGAATCAGGGTGCGCATGAGGCTGTCGTATTTGGTCGGCCCGGTCTTGAACAGCAATAGCATAACAAGAACAAAAGCGAGCCACAGAGCGGTCGGCCAGAGGAAACTTTTGCTTTTCAGTCGGGAAATATTCATTAAGTTAACGCAACGTTTCAATTCGCGCCCAAGTTAGTGACCGTGACAGATATTACAAAGCACAAACTGTTCGCTCCCGGACTCTCGGCAGTCCTGGCCCTCTTTTACACGCTGCCGTTTCTGCTGAAGATTACCTGGTGGGGTGGACGCGACTGGGATTTGTTTACCACCATGGCCGCGGTGCCGGTGGGGAGCCTTTTGGAATATGGTCAGTTCCCTTTCTGGAATTTGTATCTGGGGGGCGGGAATATTCTGTTTCACCACCCGGAAGTGTCCATCCTTTCGCCTTTCTTTCTAATCTACCTCGCGTTTGGGGCCGTGGTCGGTCTGAAACTTCAGGTGTTGATCTGCTACTTCATCGGTTTCTACGGTAGCATCAAGCTATCGGAACAACTGGGAATGTCCAAGCTCGCCGCTGCCATGACTTCGGTGGCGTATTTTGGTTCGGTGTATTTCGCTTTGCATTTTGCCGAGGGGCACATGCCGTTCACTCACTTTTGTTTTTTGCCCTGGTTCTTGTACTTCCTGTTACGGTCACCATCCGGGCTAAAACACCTGATCGCCGCATCGATCTGCCTGGCTCTGATGATCCTCGGTAACGGTGCCGCGATCCCCTTGTTGTACACGCTGACGTTTTCGATACTGCTAGTGGTTCTGTTGTCGGTAACTCAGAAGAGCTGTCTCCTGCTTAGAAATCTGGCTCTGACGGTGGTAGCCGCGCTTGGTTTGTCGGCGATCAAGATCATTCCAATGGCAATCTATCTGCTGGAGAACCGATGGGCGGGCAACCCGGACGAATCGATTCCGCTGAGTGCTCTGGGATCGATCTTCTTCGGGCTGACCCATTCGCTTTATGCCCGGAATTTTCCGGAGCAGTTCTGGGCGTGGCACGAGTACGGCGCTTATCTTTCGCCACTCTTGATAGCCCTGGCCCTCAGTGCACTGCTGCTGAAATGGCGTCGCTACTGGCACTGGATGGTGCTCTTAGTGTTCTTCCTGATCCTGGGGCTTGGCAATTTCGGATGGTTCTCCCCCTGGTCGTTGGTTTCGCATCTGCCCGGTTTTTCATCAGCCCGGTGTACCGGCCGGGCCTTTCAGTTTGTTATATTGGCCGGCGCTATCCTTGGCGGATTTGGGTTCGACCTATGGCGACGGCGGTTCGGGGTTTTATCGAAAAACCGATGGTTGAGGTGTCTGCCTTACGCTGCTGCTGTGATCGTCGTAGCCACCAATCTCGGATTCGCCTGGCCGATCATGAACAGCGCCTTCAAAACAGAGCCTCAGAATATCCAACGGTTCGAGGTGTTCAGTCATGTAGTCGATGAAAAACCGCAAGCGTACAAGAACTATCTGGCCAATCGCGGGTCGCTG
>CBDUZQ010000194.1:0-5330 GCA_965371755.1 uncultured bacterium | reverse complement strand
GTTGGTTTGCAGAAGCATCCGGATTTGATCAAGGCACAGGTCGAACTGGAAGTTCTCAGTGACCGACTGGCCGGATTAGAAGACAAAAAGAAGCCGGCGGTCGCCCTGTTGCTCTCAGAACTCAATCTGTCGACCGAAGTGGAATTAGCGCTGCCGGAGCAACTCGAGTTGACCCCTGAGGTGCTGGATGAAGACAGCGTCATCACCCGAATCGTCAAGAGCAACCCTGACCTGCAGGCGTTGGACCATTTGATCGACCGTGAGCAGGCGCGCCGGCGACTGGCCGACCGATCGGCCTATCCCGACTTCAACATTGGACTGACCTACATTGTAACCGGCGAGGCCGCCGACCCTGCTATGGATGAAAGCGGTAAGGATCCCTGGATAATCAACGTCGGGATAAGCCTGCCGCTCTGGTTCGGTCAGAACAGCGCCAAGAAGCAAGAAGCCCGCGCGAGATTCCGGGCGGCGCAGTACCGCCGCGAGATGTCGGCTGATCGTTTGATTGCCCGGGTCAGCCGGATTCTCTACGAACAGCGCGATGCCGGGCGGCAGGTGCGGCTCTACCGCGAGCTGCTGCTTCCCCAGACAGAGCAGTTGATCAATGCTACTTTCACTGCCTATCAGGCGGGCGAGAGCGACTTCCTCTCTCTGTTGGCCGCGCAGCGCCAAATGCTGAATTTCCAACTATCACTGGACAAAGCACTCGTCAGTGCGGCCACCAAAGAGGCCCAACTGCAAATGCTGGGTGGATATAATGACGGCAAATAGTTTTGACAATCAAAACCTAAGGAGATTACCAATGTTTACAAGAACTCTGTTCACGATTGCGGCGCTGCTATTGACGGCGTCAGTAGCGGTCGCAGCCGCCGACGCCAAGCCGGCCGATCCGGCCAAGGCGCCGGAATTAGAGGCACAGACCATCTGCCCCGTCATGGGTGGCAAGATCGATTCAACCATTTACACCGAAATCCAGGGGCAGCGGGTGTATCTTTGCTGCGCCGGTTGTATCAAGCCGATGCAGAAGGACGCTGACAAGTACTTCAAGAAAGCAGCCGCCGAGAGTGTGCTTTTTGAAAACGTCCAGACCAATTGCCCCGTCTCCGGCGAGGAGTTAAAAGAGAAGAAGGTCTATGCTGACCATGAAGGTCGCCATGTCTACTTCTGCTGCGAGGGATGTATCGACAGGTTCGAGAAAGACCCTCAGAAGTATCTCACTCTTCTGGACAAACCGGCCGGTGATGAGGCAGTCAAGAAAGAAAAGGGCCACGAAGGACACAACCACTAACGATTAGGTTGTTGAGGAATTGACATTATGACTGGTTCAGGCTCATTGATTAGTAGACTACTCGGTTTCATTCCGCGGCGTGGAGTGGGACTGATGGGATTCATTGTTCTGATCGCACTGACGTTTTCCCTTGGCTACCGGCTATCCGGCAGCAATGGAACTCCGTCACCGGATGAGGCTATGTCGGCCGGTCACGATCATAGCGCCGATGAAGCGACCACCTGGACCTGTTCGATGCACCCGCAAATCCAACTACCCACGGCGGGTAAGTGTCCGATCTGTTTCATGGATCTCATATCGCTCGAATCCGGCGGCGATGAATCGATAGACCCCAACCAACTGCGTCTGACAGCGACAGCCGCCAAGCTGGCCCAAATCCAGACGGAACCGGTGCGGCGCGCCGTTGCTGAAGCCGAGGTGCGTTTGTTCGGACGGTTGACCTACGATGAAACGCGTTTGTCGTACATCACAGCCTGGGCGCCGGGACGGTTGGACAAGTTGCACGTCGACTTCACCGGCGCCACGGTCAGGAAGGGGGAGCCATTAGTTACGATGTATTCTCCGGAGTTGTTGGCGACCCAGGAGGAGTTGATCCAGGCATCCCGCGCCGTATCGTCGACAAGTGACGGTGGTCGGCTGTTGAAAGCAACGGCCCGGACGACTCTGGAAGCGGCGCGAGAGAAACTTCGGTTGTACGGACTGACCGATCAGCAGGTCGCGGCTATCGAGAAGAGAGATGCTGCGGAGGACCATCTCACTATCTTCTCGCCTGCTTCGGGAATCGTGATCCACAAGAGTGCTTTGGAAGGGATGTATGTCACTCCCGGTTCGCGCCTGTTCACGATTGCCGACTTGTCGAAGCTCTGGGTGGTTTTTGACGCTTACGAAACAGACCTGCCCTGGCTGAAAGTCGGTCAAACGGTAGCGTTCACTACCAAGTCATTTCCCGGTGAACAGTTCGAAGCGGCCATCACCTTTATCGATCCGATGCTAAGCACGAAGACGCGCACCACCAGAGTTCGCGCCGAAGTTGACAACAGCGGCGGTCGGCTCAAGCCCGACATGTTCACGCATGGTGTAGTCACGGCGCAACTCGATGCTGATGGCGTGCTGAAGACAACGGGCGGCGCCGACAAAACGGAAGCCCCCTTGTTAGTTCCGGCGACAGCACCGTTGATTACCGGTAAGCGCGCCGTGGTCTATGTGGAGTTGCCTCAGGATGACGATCGTTTGTTCGAGGGACGAGAGATCCATCTCGGTCCGCGCGCCGGTGATTTCTACATCGTCAAAGAGGGACTGCGTGAAGGTGAGATGGTTGTCACCAACGGCGCTTTCAAGATCGATGCCGAACTGCAGATTCATGCCAAGCCGAGCATGATGTCCCCGGAGGGCGGCGCACCACCCCCCGGTCACGACCACGGCGGACATGGCGCCACACCGGTTTCTGCCGCGAGCGAAAGCAAACCCGTTGAGGCTGTCGCCATAAGTCATCAGGCGGTCATGACGCTAACCGGTACGTACGACGCCTACTTTCGGCTTCAGGCAGCGCTGGCCGACGACGACCTCGAGGCTGCGACCCAGGCGGCCGATGACATTGCGGCCGAAGTCAACGCCGTCGACATGAAGCTTTTCGAAGGGGATGCTCACATGGCATGGATGGAACTATCGAATGATATCGCCAAGCACGCTGTGGCGGCGGCTGCCGGGATGGACATTGAGGAGGTGCGAGCCTCGTTTGAGTTGGTGTCGAACAGCATCATCGATCTGCACAACATGTTCGGCCACACCGATGAGCGCACTTTCTATCTCGCGTTTTGTCCGATGGCCTTCGACAACAGGGGTGCTCACTGGCTGCAGACCGGCAGCATCATCAACAACCCGTACTTCGGCGCCTCAATGCTTCGCTGCGGTGAAATAAGAGACGAAACGGCCTCGGTGGAAGGGGCAGGTTAGCAAACATGAATGCTGAATCCTCCCGAAATGAACCGGCGCGTCGGTCACTGTTGGACCGGGCCATCGCCTACTGCCTCGACAACAAGCTGGTAGTGACTCTGGTCACTTTGGCCTTCGTATCCTGGGGTATCATGGTGGCGCCGTTTGACTGGGACCTCGGTGGTCTGCCGCGCGACCCGGTGCCGGTCGATGCCATTCCGGACATCGGCGAGAACCAGCAGATCGTTTTTACCCGGTGGAGGGGTCGTTCGCCCCAGGACATTGAGGACCAGATAACCTACCCTTTGACAACCTCGCTCCTGGGGATTCCCGGCGTCAAGACAATTCGCAGTTACTCCTTCTTCGGCTTTTCAAGTATCTATGTCATTTTCAAGGAGGATGTGGAGTTCTACTGGTCACGTTCACGTTTGTTGGAGAAACTGAACTCGCTGCCACCCGGAACGCTGCCGCCGGGGGTGCAGGCGACGCTTGGTCCCGACGCGACCGCCCTCGGCCAGGTTTTCTGGTATACGCTCGAAGGACGCGACGAGCAGGACCGACCCACCGGCGGCTGGGACTTACATGAATTGCGGTCTATTCAGGACTGGACGGTGCGGTATGCTTTGCAGTCGGCCGACGGCGTGGCGGAAGTCGCGTCCATCGGCGGCTTCGTCCAGGAGTATCAAATCGACGTCGACCCCGACGCCCTCCGAGCGCACGGCGTGACGCTCACTGATGTGTTCCAGGCGGTGAGAATGTCCAATGTGGATGTCGGCGCCCGGACGATTGAAATCAACCGTGTCGAATATGTAGTGCGCGGTCTCGGCCTTATCGAGAGTCTTCAGGATATCGAGAACAGTGTCGTCAAGCTTTCTGCGGCGGTACCGGTACGAATCAAGGACGTCGCAACGGTGACGCTGGGTCCGGCCATGCGGCGCGGCGCACTCGACAAGGGCGGCGCTGAAGCGGTGGGCGGCGTGGTCGTGGTGCGCTTCGGCGAGAATCCCCTCGCGGCTATCAAAAACGTCAAGATGAAAATTGAGGAGATATCCCCCGGTCTGCCCAGGAAAACACTTCCCGACGGCACCGTCTCGCAGGTGAAGGTTGTTCCGTTCTACGATCGTACCGGTCTGATACATGAAACGTTAGGCACGTTGAACCGCGCTCTGGTCGACGAAATTCTGGTGACCATTATCGTTGTCCTACTCATGGTCATGCATCTTCGCAGCTCCCTCCTGATCTCCGGTCTGCTTCCGCTGACGGTGCTGATGGTGTTCATAGCCATGAAGCTGTTCAACGTCGACGCTAACATTGTTGCCCTGTCGGGGATAGCTATCGCTATCGGGACGATTGTCGACATGGGGGTAGTCGTCACCGAGAACATCCTCAGGCATCTCGACGCGGCGCCTGAGGGTGCGCGCACGCGAGATGTCATATTCAAGGCGGTCTCGGAAGTCGGGGGCGCGGTGCTGACGGCGATCTCCACTACGGTGGTGTCGTTCCTGCCGGTCTTCGCTATGGAGGCGGCCGAGGGGAAGTTGTTCAAACCGTTGGCCTACACCAAGACCTTCGCCTTGTTGGCGTCGGTGGTCGTAGCTCTGACGATAATACCACCCCTGGCGCATCTGTTGTTCAAGCGACGCGCCGGTATGGGGACGTCCAGAATACCTTCGATAGTTCTGTTGATCGTCGGTGTTGCCGCCTTCGCCTGGTCGATGTATTTCACCGGCGTGGCGCTTTTTCTGGCGGCTGCGTACTTCCAGTTCAGAGCCCGTATTCCTCAACGCCTGACCGACCGACTGCCCAGCTTGCTCAACTATCTGATTGTGCTGGTCGTTGCTGTCGTGCTGACAAAACACTGGATGCCGTTAGGTATTCAAGCGGGCGTGGCGGCGAACTTTGGTTTTGTAGCGGTCCTGCTGGGTGGTATCCTGTTCTTATTATGGCTCCTTCAGCATTACTACGAACCGATCCTGCGCTGGTGTTTGGCCAACAAGTTGCTCTTTTTGATGCTGCCTGCGTTTCTGATTGTGTTTGGCACCTCGGTCTGGCTGGGGTTTGATCGCATCTTCGGATTCGTGCCGGACTTCGTGCGGTCAAGTTCGGTCTA
>CBDUZQ010000193.1:0-5411 GCA_965371755.1 uncultured bacterium | reverse complement strand
ATTTCGGCAACCCCTACAAGCCGGAAATCTACTACGGTTTCGCCCAGGCGGTAGCCGGGATGGGTGAAGCCTGTCGTGTTTTCGATACACCGGTGACGGGCGGCAATGTTTCGTTTTACAACGAAGACCCGCAGCGCGCAGTGTTCCCAACGCCTACTATCGGCATGGTCGGTCTGATACCGGACGTGGCGCACATCACAACACAGTGGTTCAAGGACGAAGGTGACGTGATATTCCTGCTGGGTGAAAACAAGGAGCACCTCGGCGCCTCGGAGTACCTGCACACGTTCTTCGGATTGACGAAGGGCGAGGTGCCACCTCTGGATATGCAGTTTGAAAAGAAATTACAGGATGCTTTACTGGCGGCGATCACGCGCGGCTGGGTTCGTTCGGCGCACGACTGTTCCGACGGCGGTCTGGGCGTGGCGCTGGCCGAGTGTTGTATCTCCAATCGCGAACAACAAATCGGCGCGGTCATCACCCTGAACGACAAAATGCGCACCGACGCCCTGTTGTTTGGTGAGACGCAGTCGCGGGTGGTGATCAGTTGTGCCGCCGATGACGCTGACGCGGTGGCTGACTTTTTCGGAATTCTCAATTGCCCCTGCACGAGAATCGGAACCGTTGGCGGCGGGAATCTGAAGATCAACGATATCGTGGACCTGCCGCTTCAGAAACTGGATCACGCCTTCTTTGACAGCATGCCGGTGTTCATGGAGAAGGTGGGATGACCGTGTAGGGCAGGATCCCTGTGATCCTGCCGAGTATTTGTAAATGGCACTGTATATTTTCTCAGACGCGCATCTCGGGGCTGACACCGCAGAAATAGAGGCTCTCAAACAAGAGAAGCTCGCGGCGCTGTTTGATCTGGTTAAGGCCGACGGCGACCGGCTGGTTATACTCGGTGACTTGTTCGACTTCTGGTTTGAATACAAGCACGCTATCCCTAAAGATCACCACCGCGTCCTCTGCATGCTCGACGGCCTCATCAGGCACGGTGTGCAGATCGACTATGTCAGCGGCAACCACGATTTCTGGATGGGTGATTTCTTCTCGAAGGAGATGGGTATCACTCTACATCGTGACAGTCTCAATCTCGAGTACGATGGCAAACGACTCCACCTGATTCACGGTGATGGCTTAGCCAAAGCTGACCGCGGTTATCGCTTCCTGAAACGAATCCTGCGCAACCGCTTTAATATCTGGCTCTACCGCAAGCTGACGCCTGACTGGGCGATACCTTTGGCCAAGGCGGTGTCTGGTTCATCGCGCAACTACACGGCGCAACGAGATCCGGACTTTGTCGCCGACTATGAGAACTATGCAAAAGAGAAACTTGCGCTCGGTTATGATATTGTCGCCATCGGACACCTTCACATCCCGACCATTGAGCATTACGACACCGGCACCTATATCAACACCGGTGATTTCATAAACCACTTCACGTATGCGAAGGTGGCGGGTGGGAAGGTAGAGTTGGAGGGTCTCCTTTAGGCGTCGGACTCAGATCACTGCTTTGCCCCTTCCAGATATCACCCCTCAAAAACTATTTGGCAAAACACGGGGCGGGTCTTATTGTAATAGTGAGATGCGATGTCGTCGCCGCTCAATATCAACGTCTCCGGCGCCGATATGTATAAGGTGTATAAGGAATAAGGCAAACCGACGGAAGGATCAATACCATGGGTAAATCAAGAAACAGACCCGGCCGGGAGAAGAAAACACCCAAGAAGCCGAAGCCGAAAAAAGAGCCGGTTACGCCGAAGAAGTGATTGCTGCTCTGCCGGCAGAGTTTACGGGCATACAGGCTCCGGACCGCCGTTGAACATATAGTCCACCAGGTAGACAAGGTCTGAAATGTCGATGTCGCCCGAGCCGTCGACGTCCGCCATCTCCATGTTGGGCGGCGGCGGTCCGGCTGTGAACATATAATCCACCAGATACACCAGATCGCTGATATTGACCGGAAGCCCGTCGCCGTCCACGTCGCCGCATATAAAATCGTGCTTGGTCCACTGTGCGACATATCCCGCGACTTTGTCGCCAGCAATCGAAAACCAACCTCCCACGGTCAATTTGGATTTATGTACGGTGAGGGAGTAGCGGTAAGACCCTATGCCCGACCCGAAAGCCGACCACGAGTCTCCGTCCCAGGAAGCGATTCCATGGGCTGCAACTCCATCCGTGGTGTCAAACAAGCCCCCAGCGATCAACTTAGAGTCATACAGGGCCAGGGCGGAAACGTGGGAATCCATTCCCGATCCCAGAGGCGACCAGGAAGAACCGTCCCAGGAAGCGATTCTATTGGCTGAAACTCCTCCCGCGGTGGTAAACCAACCTCCGGCAATCAGTTTAGAGTCATAGACGGCCAGGGCACGAACGGGAGAATTCATTCCCGATCCCAGGGGTGACCAGGAGGAGCCGTCCCAGGAAGCAATGAACTTGGCTGTGTCTCCGTCAGCGATGGTAAATTCGCCTCCGGCGATCAGTTCAGAACCATAGGCGACCAGGGCATGAGGGTTCAAGTTTATTCCCGATCCCAGAGCCGACCAGGAAGAGCCGTCCCAGGAAGCAATCCTGTTGGCTGTAACCTCGCCCGCGGTGGTAAACCTGCCTCCGGCTATCAATTTGGAGTCGTAGACTGTCAGGGCTGTAACGTAGTAATTCAATCCCGATCCCAGGGGCGACCAGGAAGAGCCGTCCCAGGAAGCAATATTACTGGCTGGAACTCCGCCCGCGGCCGTGAACATACCTCCGACGATCAATTTGGAGTCATAGACGGCCAAACAATGGACGGTGGCATAAGGTCCTCCCGACACTCCCGATCCCAGGGACGACCAGGAAGAGCCATCCCAGGAAGCAACATAATTGACCGTTATGTCACCGGCCGTAGTGAAATAGCCTCCGGCTATCAACTTAGAGTCATATACGGTCAGGGCATTGACATAAAGATCGATTCCGGATGCCAGGGCCGACCAGGAATCGCCGTCCCAGGAAGCAACCTTCTTGGCTGGAACTCCGCCTGCGACGCCAAACCATCCTCCGGCGATCAGTTTGGAATCGTAGACGGTCAGGGCACAGACGTCCGCATAATCTAAGCCCCACATTCCCGACCCCAACGCAGACCAGGAGGAGCCATTCCAGGAAGCAATATGATTGACTACGGCTCCGCCGGCGGTGGTAAACCATCCTCCGGCGATCAATTTGGAGTCATAGACAGTCAGGGCATATATATAATTATTCACTCCCGATCCCAGGGGCGACCAGGAAGAGCCGTCCCAGGAAGCAATAAACTTGGCTGCATTTCCGCCCGCGGTGCTAAAATCGCCTCCGGCAATCAACTTGGAGTCATAGACGGTCAGGGCACGAACCAAATAATTCACTCCCGATCCCAGAGCCGACCAGGAAGAGCCGTCCCAGGAAGCAATCCTGTTGGCTGTAACCTCGCCCGCGGTGGTAAAATGACCCCCGGCGATCAACTTGAAGTCATAGACGCCCAGGGAATATACGTCGGCATAAGGTTCTCCCGACATTCCCGAGCCCAAAGTCGACCAGGAAGAGCCGTCCCAGGAAGCAATATTATTGACTGTATCTCCGCCCGCGGTGGTAAACCATCCTCCGGCTATCAATTTGGAGTCATAGACGGTCAGGGCGCGAACCGTATTATTCACTCCCGCTCCCAGGGCGGACCAGGAAGAGCCGTCCCAGGAAGCAATATAATCGGCCGTAACTTCCCCCGCAGTGGTGAACCATCCTCCGACGATCAATTCAGAGTCATAGGTGGTCAGGGCCTCAACCGGATCATTCGTTCCCGCTCCCAGGGCCGACCAGGAAGAGCCGTCCCAGGAAGCAATATTATTAGCCAGGACATCTCCAGCAACGCTGAAAGATCCGCCGATGATCAGAAGACCATTATAGGTTGTCATGGCATTGACGTATCCATCAACACCGGGAATTGACGGTGACAGCGTATTGTCCCAATAGATATCATCCGGGTGATCCTTGCCCGGTGTGACCCGTTGGGGGCGCATCATTGGTTCGCCGGTAATCGGATCGAGTTGAATATCGTATCCTTCCCAATTCAACGGACCTTGGTAACCCGACCGCTGCACCGCCTTCAGATCAAAGCGGCCGTCGGATGTAAGGAACTTATGGATTTCTGCACTATAATTATCGCTCTCCGATTCTATCGATTGACCTGCAAATGAAAAGGAAGAAATACTGGTGAAGAGTACTACTAATAGTAGCTTGGATTGATGTGTTAGTTTTGATTTCTTCACATTAGACCTCCTTACGATTTGAAACAAATCCCAGAGGAAAGAATGTCGACTTCTAAGTATAATATATATCGAAGCCTAGATTGGTCAAGGTGTAAATTCAATGAGGTCGTAACTGTATGTCGTCAGAACCTTTCGTAGGTTTTGTAGTTCAAATATAAGAGACACTTTTTCTCATTACAAACACTTTCTTACACGTTTACATACTGTTTTAAATTGTGATATCTTCTCAATTTCATTGTTTCTCGTTTAATACGATCACGCTTTGATTGAATCTTTATATCTTTTCCATTATACATATCAGCCGGTGCTATGTTGTTCAATGATTCATGATATCGTTCATTATTGTAGAATTCCACAAACTGATCGATCTCGTATTGTATAGATCGGGGTTATTGGGAATCGGTGATGAGTTAGACTTTTTTGTCTTGGGCGACTATTTCGGCAATGACAAGGAAAGGAGTCGGACTCATGGGCAAGAGGTCAGAGTTGAGTGTTTCGCAGCGTATCGGGCGACAGCACCAAAAGCGCCCAGATCTCCCGGTCGGCCAGTCCCAGCGTATCCCACGTCGCGCCGGAAGATGACAGGTCCAGCCGATAGACACCGTCGAATGTACCGGCATAAAGCAAGTCGCCCTCCAACTCGATAGTTTGCACGCGCGTGCCGGTCAAGCCGAGTTGGTTCCACTGGGCCGTCGCCATCGGTGACAGAGCGACAATCAACACTATCAGAATCAGGCTTTGTCTTGTCAGCTTGCGTTTCGGAAAAAGGGACCTCATGGCGAAACCTCGATGGACTCAGGTGTCGATCGAATTGAATATGGACGCTACTACCAATATAACCGGATAGCGCTATCCGTCAAGCAGTCGACGGTACTGGTCGGGGCGGCGATCTCCCAGCACGTCATTACGCGGTGTGATCATTTTGTCCCGCGCCAGAGCAACATCAATATCGACCACTGCAACCTCCTCATCGACGGCTGAGGCCTGAGCGATCACTTCCCCCCTCGGATCGGCGATAACCGACAGTCCCGTGAACGTCAGGTCACCTTCGGTTCCAATGCGGTTGGCGGTTACCACGTACACGCGGTTCATCAGCGCGTTGATTGGCACGGCCCGCTGACACAAACCCGG
>CBDUZQ010000192.1:0-5421 GCA_965371755.1 uncultured bacterium | reverse complement strand
ACATGCACAACAGAATGTTCACATCGTGCGTATCATGCACGTACTGAACGGCGTTGGCCCGAGGCAAACCACCGCGCATGCGCATCTCGAAGTTCTCATCGGTGCCCAAACCCGCGCCGCTGCCGCAGCAGAAGGTTTGTTCACGAATCGTGTTTTCGGGCATCTCGTGGAAGTTGTTGCAAGCACTGTTGATTATGTAGCGCGGCTCTTCCAGGAGACCCATCGCCCGTGCGGGGTTGCATGAATCGTGATAGGTCACGTGCCAGTGGTCATTGCGGCTGGGATCGAGTTTCAGTTTGTTATGACGTATCAGGTCCGCCGTGAACTCCGAAATATGAACCATCTTGGTCGCGCGCGTATTGTTAAAACGCGTGCCGGTAAAGGGCGAGACCGGTTCCTCAAGGAAATCGGCCGGACCATTCAGCGTGTCCATGTACTGATGCACCACCCGCCACATGTGACCGCACTCGCCGCCGATAATCCACTTCACACCGAGTCGTTTCGCCTCCATGTAGATCTTTGAGTTTAGTCGTTTCATCATTTCGGCCGAATGGAACAGTCCAAAGTTACCGCCCTCGGATGCGTATGAACTCCACGTGTAGTCCAGACCGATCTCATGAAACAGCTGCAGGTATCCCAGCAGCGTGTAATAGTGCGGTGAGGCAAAGTAGTCCGCCGACGGCGCGACAAACAGTATCTCCGCGCCCTTCTTGTTGATCGGAGCCTCGACGCGCACGCCGGTCAACTCTTCCAGTTCATCGACCGCGAAATCGATACTATCTTTGAAACCGTGTGGCTGGACGCCCAGATGGTTGCCGGTGCGAAAACAGTTCGCCACCGGCGTGCCGATCCATTCGATAGAGATACCTATCAGGTTCATCAACTCACGTGCCATCATGGTGATCTCGGCGGTGTCGATGCCATAAGGGCAAAAGACGGAGCATCGGCGACACTCAGTGCATTGATAGAAGTAGTAGAACCACTCTTTCAACACGCCGACCGTCAGCTTACGCCCACCGGCGATCTTACCTAGAACCTTGCCGGCTGTTGTGAAATCATTCCGGTAGACCGACCGCAAGAGTTCGGCCCGAAGCACCGGCATGTTCTTGGGGTCGCCGCTGCCGATGAAGAAGTGACACTTGTCGGCACAAGCGCCGCAACGAACACAAATGTCCATAAAGATGCGCAGCGAACGATATTTCTCCAACCGCTCCTTGAACCCTTCGAGAATAATCTTCTCCCAACCGTCAGGAAGCTGCCAGTCATCCTCGTACGGCTGCCACTTGCGCGGGAACGGGAGACTGAGGTATTCTTGATTCTCTTTAACGGCGGCGTAGTTGTAGGACCCTCGCTCAAACTTGACAGTAGGATCCATCCAACTCCGCTTGGGCGGCCCGTAATCTATCTGAATCAGTTCTTCCGGTGTTTTCACATCTTCGGCCATAGCTACTCCTTCTCCAGAGGCATCTCAGCCGCCTTCATAACGTCACGGAACTCGTCTTCATACTCTTCGTAAGTATGCACTTTCACCGGGTAATCCCACGGATTGATGTGCCGTTTCACGCGGTTGTTGTTGGCCAGATTGCGTGTTGGACTGAAGAACACGCCACCCGCATGCACCAGCTTGCTGAAGGGGAAGTAGATCAGCAAAGCGCTGACCAAAAACAAGTGCACAGAAAACAGGGCGCTGATGCCTTCGGGAACCACGGGAGACAGGGTCACCAGACCCATGGCCAGTTCCTTGATACCAACGATGTCGGTCTTGTCGAAATAGCGCATCCAGATACCGCTGACGGCAATTCCCAGAAGCAGTAACAATGGGAAGTAATCACCGGCCAGCGAGATATAACGAAGTCTCGGGTTGACCACGCGACGGAAGAAAAGATAGGTCAGCGCCGCGACAATGATACCGTCGGTGAGATAGATGACCGGCAAACCGATTTGGAAGAAACCATCGAGACTCTCCATGACACTCAGGCACCACGGCACCGGTTCCAGGAAAAACCGGAAGTGCCGGGCAACGACAATCAGGAAAGTCCAGTGAAAAGCCAGGCCACCGGCCCAAAGCCATTTGTCGGCAGAGTAGGTCAGCCTGGAACCATCTCTCAATTCCGATCTCGTGTTGCGAAACAGTGAGCGAAAGAAGAGCACCTCGAGCAGCATGCGACCGATCACACCCCAGGTAGAGTGCGGATTTTCCAGCCTACCGGGCTTAATCCAGCTTAGGCTCTTCTGTTGCCCACAGGTAGTCGGGATGCGAAACGGCACCGGCAGGCGCGCCCACTGCAATACCCGCATCAACAGGCCGACTACGAATACAGCCAGGGCGACGTACGGCACGATCACACCGAACAGGTAGTCCAGCCCGGCCGCGCCCACCAGCACCCAGGGCAGGGCAATCAGAACTGCTATAACCACCAGTGAAAAAAACAAGTTCATAAGCTGTCCTACTCCTCCGTTATCATCTATCGTTGTCTTTGTCTGCGTTATTGCAGCTATTGCCTGTGGGGCTTTCGGCGAGACGAGCATTGAGACGCTCAATCAGTTTAGCAGTGCTGCGTCGGGCATCGTTCACTTTGATCTCGGAGATGCGGTCACGACACATGGTGTAAGAATCAAGCGCCATCAGTTGCATCCTGTCGATAGCGTCCTCCGTAGACTGCAACTCGTCGTGAAGCGCGTGCGTCTTGATCTCCTCAGCCAGCAACTCGCGGATGATCGGCTTGAGCAGCAGCACGAAAGATACCGCCTCGGACGGGAGAAAATCCTGTACGGCGCGGATGCGGATAAGCTTGTCAAGCGACGACCGCATGGTCTCGGGGTCCATGTCGTTGACGAGGCGATAGAACAGTCGGTCGGTTTCCTCGTGAACGACATATCCAATGGGGTTCGCGAAACGATCATCCTGCTGCTGCAGGAAATCGCGACCGTCGACAGGATAGGTATCGATAATTCCCTGACGCCACTTCTCAACCACGCTCTTCTTGTTTTGAGCCAGAAGCTCTCGCAACGTCAAAACCATTACCTCAAGTCGTTGCACATCGATTGATCCGGATTAACCGACGTGCTAGCCAAAAGCTTTTGCGAGCACCGGAGCAGACGATAAACACTCAGACACGTCATTCAAATGCTCTTTCGAATTCACTGCAGCAAATAGTGGCAGAGCTATCACAAACCAGCGAACAAGGTCTGCAACTGCATCAATACCATGTCCCTCAATTCCAAAAACGCCGCCAGACCGGGAGGCCTGACGACATTTGTATGCGCTGTGCTAATCAGCAGGTCAGGGCTCCGGGAGACCTGTCGTCGCAGGAGTCAGGGACTCCTGTGCTAGTTCGTTATCGCCACAGCGTTAACTGCTTACACGCAGCCGGTCGGTTTGGCCAGGCCGGCGACTTTGCAGGCGCCTTTGGCCGGACCGGACGGGAACAGTTCGTAGACCTTCTTAAGCGGGAAACCGGTCTCTTTGCACAGCTTCCGAATCATCGGGGCAATCCCGAACTTCAGATAGTAGTCGCGCAGGTAGTGCACCAGTTTCCAGTGCTCTTCGGTCAGATTGTCCACAGCCTCGGTCGTTGCGAGCGCCTTGGCGATCTCTTCGTTCCACTCTTCGGGCTCCAGCATGAACCCGTCTTCGTCGACCTCAATACTTACTTCACCAAGCGTAAATATCGCCATCGTTGGACCTCCGTAGTTTACCACCTATAGTGAATTAGTTTATACTCGATACTCATACTTGTACGCTCTATCGCATCTCCAGCCAGCCGCACGGGCATTGCTCGGCGCACTTCTTACAGCCGGTGCAGACGTCGTGTTTATAGATATACTCCGGTTTACCGACTACCGGACCACCCTTGACCATCGGCTTGTTGATAGAGCTGTCCTGACAAAGACTCCAGCAGACGCCGCAGTCGAAACAGAAACCGCAACTCATACACCGCTTGGCTTCAGCGGTCGCCGCTTCAATCGTGAACGTCGACGTGATCTCGGCATTTATGTCCTTGAACCTGGTCTCTACCGGCATTACGGCAGGTTGTTGACGCTGCATCTCCTCATAGAAGTCGGGGTACAACTTGTCGAAGTGAATAGCCTCAGCCTTCTTGTCGGGGGACATGGCTTCGCCGGTAACCATTTCGTGGATTGCTTCCGCAGCCCGTCGACCATGATAGATAGCATCGATCACCAGGCCGAGATTGACGCTGTCGCCACCGGAAAAGATCGACTCGAGCTTGGTCTTGAATTTGTCGTCAGTCTTGATCCAGTCCTTGCCTTCGATCAGATCGGTAAAACCGGTGAAATCCGGTTGCTGACTGATGGCGGCAATCAGAGTGCTGAACTGCAGATTAAAAGTATCCCCCTCGATCGGTACCGGACGACGACGACCGGATGCATCCGGCTCGCCCAGTTCCATTTGCTGGCATTTCATGCCGGTAGCTTTGTCGCCCTCTTTGTAAATCTCGATCGGGGCGGCCAGGAAATGGATATCGACCCCTTCCTCCAGGGCGCCTTCGATTTCTTCCTCGATAGCAGGCATTTCAGTGCGCGTACGGCGATACAGAATGGTCGCCTTGGCGCCAAGACGTCGGGCCATGCGAGCAGCATCGATAGCGGTGTCACCGCCACCGATCACAACCACATGATCACCAACCTCGATCATCTCACCCTCGTTCACTCGGTGCAGAAAGTCAGTGCCGGTCCAGACATTGGGTGCATCCTCGCCCTCAATCTTGAGTTGTAAGCCTTGATGAGCACCGAGGCCGACAAAAATCGCGGCGTATTCTTTCTTGAGATCGTCCACCGGTACGTCGCGACCGACCATCGTGTTCACCTTGAGTTCGACACCCATGTCGAGGATACGCTGCATTTCCGCATCAAGGACGTCCTGCGGCAATCGATAGTCCGGAATCCCGTAACGCAACATGCCACCGGATTTGGGGAAAGCCTCGAACACAGTGACCGGATAGCCACGCCGCGCCAACTGATAGGCGCACGACATGCCGGCCGGCCCGGAACCGACCACCGCAATCTTTTCTGAGCGCTTTTCGTCGGTCAACATCGGTGGCTTGAGTTTCTTCTCCAGCCCAAAGTCACCTATGAACCGCTCCACCGCGTTGATTCCGACCGCTCCCTCTTTTTCCCTGCGGTTACAGGCGCTCTCGCATGGATGTGGACAAACGCGACCGCAAACCGAATGGAACGGGGTGGTTTCTGCGAAGATATTCCAGGCGTCGGCGTACGCATCATCCATGGGCCGACCCATATCCTCAGCCTTGGAGATAATCATCAGCATCGCGCGGATGTGGTTGTGATTAGGACAGCCCTCGGCGCCGCAGGGGGCCGGTTGTGTCTTGCCGAAGGGTCGCAGGGGCGACTGTTCACCCGTGGCGCCGCCGCCGGAAAAGCCCATACTCCCCAGCTTCT
>CBDUZQ010000191.1:0-5466 GCA_965371755.1 uncultured bacterium | reverse complement strand
TGTTGCGCCATCTCAAAGCGCATTCGACCGGTTGCTTTCATTTCTGTTTTCAGTTTTCAGGGTCGACGACTTTTATTGGCGCCTCACCGGAACGGCTTTACCGGCGCGTCGGTCGTCACATCGAATCCGAAGCGGTCGCCGGCACCCGGTCGAGAGGGGCGACTTCCGATGAGGACACTCGCATGTCCCGAGAACTCCTAACCAGCGAGAAGGATGTTGCTGAGCATGCCTTTGTAGTAAATGATATAACCCGCGTACTGAAACAAATCTGCCGACACTGGAGAACGGTTGAGCGTGACGCTACTGGTTCATTGATGAAACTGGCGCGTGTTCAGCACCTGGTGACACGGTTGGAGGGTGAACTGGCTGACGGTTACGACGACTGTGCGATACTAACACGACTGCATCCGACCTCCGCGGTGGGTGGAACGCCCACCGCGCGGGCGATACCGATGATAGAAAAGCTGGAACCATTCGATCGCGGCTGGTACGCGGCTCCGGTGGGATGGGTGGGCAACGACGCTGCTGAATTTGCTGTCGGGATTCGCTCCGGATTGGTCGATGGCCGCAAGTTGCATCTGTACTCCGGCGCTGGAATTGTACAGGGTTCATCAGCCGAGGAGGAGTGGCGCGAGATCGACACTAAGCTGTCCGGATTTCTTGCGGCCCTGAACTGATATGTCCGATCAAACAGGTGCTTACAATCTTTATGCGGCCGAATTGATGATCGAGGAACTGGTACGCTGCGGAGTCGAGCAGTTCTGCCTGTCGCCCGGGGCGCGATGCACTCCGCTCACCATCGCGGTGGCTGACCACCCAACGGCTGAACGACGAATCTTTCATGATGAACGCGCGGCTGCCTATCACGCCCTCGGTTATGCCCGCGCTACCGGTCGCGCGGCGGTGCTGATTTGCACTTCGGGAACGGCCGCCGCCAACTATCTACCAGCCGTGGTGGAAGCCTCTATGGACATGGTTCCCATGATTCTCCTGACCGCCGATCGCCCGCCGGAACTTCGTGACTGCGGCGCCAACCAGGCCATTGACCAACAGAATCTGTACGGGCATTATACGCGATGGTATTTCGACGTGCCGTGTCCTGACAAGCACGTCCCTCCGGAATCCATCCTGACCATGATTGACCAGGCAGTCCATCGCGCGCACTCAAGTCCGGCCGGGCCGGTGCATCTTAACTGTATGTTTCGTGAACCGTTGCTGCCGAACCCTCATACTGATATAGCTCTATCCGATAGTCCTGCTCTGGCGACCTGGCGAGGTCGGCAGCGGCCGTTTACGATCTACGAGCCGCGACAGACCGTACTCAGCGATGACCAACTCAAGCACGCGAGCGACATCATAGACTCGGCAGCATCCGGGTTGCTCGTGGTGGGCCGACTTTCAAATGACACAGAGCGCACAGCGGTCGAACGATTCGCCCGGCATCTCGGGTGGCCGGTATTGCCCGATATTTTATCGGGGCTGAGACTTGGGGCCGAGTGTGACGCCGTCATACCGTACTATGACCTCCTGTTACAGTCGGTCGACGCCTGGAAAATCGCACATCCGGCGGTGGCGCTGCATCTCGGTGGTCGAGTGGTGTCAAAACGGTTGATGACGTTTCTCAAAGCGGCGTGTTTCGACGAACAGCTCCACGTGGCCGATCATCCGTACCGCCACGACTGGCAGCACATGGTGACGCGACGCCTTGAGTGTTCGCCGGTCGCATTCTGTGAGGCTGTAACCCCGTTGGTTACAACCGCCGGGGAGTTTGAGCTCAAGAGGCAATTGCGGCAGGCGTCGGCGCAGGTCGGCGCGATTGTGCAGCGCACTACAGAGGGCGGTCGCGATCTTAGTGAACCGGGTATCGCCCGCCTGATCTCGCAGAACATTCCCGAGGATGCCGGTTTGTTCGTCGCCAACAGCCTGTCGATTCGCCTGATGGACAGCTGCGCTGATCTCACCAGGAAGTCGGTAACGCAAACGCCACCGGTGGCGTGTAATCGCGGCGCCAGCGGGATCGACGGCACTATCGCCACGGCGGCGGGGTATGCGGTCGGGCTGGCACGTCCCGTGACGCTCCTGCTGGGTGATCTGGCCCTGTTGCACGATCTCAACTCGCTGGCCATCGTTCGGTCGCTGGAGTATCCGATGACCATCGTGCTGATTAACAACGATGGTGGTGGCATCTTTTCGCTCTTGCCGGTGGCGGAGCGTGAAGATATTTTCGAGAAGTACTTTGCGACTCCGCACGGGTTGACCTTTGCGTCGAGCGCTAAGCAGTTCGGATTGGAGTATCATACACCGACGACACCGGATGAGTTCGTGGAGTGCTATCGGAGAGCTGTTGGCTCGAAACGTTCTGCGTTGATCGAAGCAAGAACCAACCGAGAGGGCACTCGTGACCTGTATCGAAAGCTGCTCGACGAGGCGGCTCAAACCATTCCAGAGTCCTGAATGACGGGTCCTAGATCCATACAGTTCAATTTCCGTCGATACGGTGACCCGAAACAGACGGCGGTGGTGATGCTGCACGGATTCATGGGGGCGGCGGACGACTGGACGGATCAAATAACCGAGCCACTGATCGAAGCCGATCTTTCGGTTGTGACCATCGATCTTCCGGGCCATGGCCAAACTTTCATGCACGGTGACGTCGACAGTTACCGGATGGAGAGCTGTGCTGATGAAATCGTGCGGCTGCTCGACAAACTGGAACTCCCCTCGGTGCACCTGGTCGGCTACTCGATGGGGGGACGGCTGGCGTTGTATCTTGCCGTTCATTACCGGGATCGTATCAACCGGGTCGTGCTCGAGTCGGCCTCGCCCGGTCTCAAGACCGAGATTGAGCGGCAAAGGCGCATCATTGAAGATGCCGCTCTGGCCGAGCGGATTCTTACCGTACCGTTTGAGCAGTTTCTGCGTGAGTGGTACGCGCAACCGTTGTTTGCATCGATGGCCTCAAAGAGAGAGAAGGCGGATGCGCTCATCGCTCGACGCCTGAACAACGATCCTCAGAGTCTGTGCCTGTCGCTTCAGGGAATGGGCACGGGAGCACAGCCATCGCTTTGGGAAAACCTCGATCAATTGACGATGCCGTTGTTCTTGATTGCCGGCGAGAAAGATGCTAAGTTTAGTGCTATCGGTCATGCAATGGCCGAACGATGTCCGGTCGCGAGGTTGCACCTTGTCGTCGGCGCCGGACACAACGTACACTGGGAACAACCGCACCTTTTCGGCAGTATGGTGCGGGATTTTCTGATGTCTTGAACATGGAGTTATCTATGGCCGCGGTAAAATGGAAAGACGCCGGAACGTGCGATGATATCAGGTACCACAAGGCTGAAGGTATCGCCAGGATCACTATCAATCGTCCGGAGAAGCGCAACGCCTTTCGACCCAGAACGATCTCCGAGATGGCTCGCGTCTTTGAGGATGCTCGTCAGGATGCGCAAATAGGCGTAATCATTATAACGGGCGAGGGAGACAAGGCGTTCTGTTCCGGGGGCGACCAGACTGTCAGAGGTGATGCCGGGTACGTCGACGACGAGGGTGTCGCCCATCTGAACGTGCTTGATTTTCAGCGCCAGATACGAACCTGCCCCAAACCGGTGATCGCTATGGTAGCCGGGTACGCTATTGGCGGCGGGCACGTGCTGCACCTGATGTGCGATCTGACCATCGCCGCCGACAACGCCGTGTTCGGGCAGACCGGTCCCAAGGTCGGGTCTTTCGATGGCGGTTACGGCGCAAGTTACATGGCGCGGATTGTCGGGCAGAAAAAGGCGCGGGAGATATGGTTCCTCTGTCGTCAGTACGATGCTCAGCAGGCGCTTGATATGGGGTTGGTCAACTGTGTGGTGCCGCTGGATCGACTGGAGGAGGAGACGGTCAAATGGTGCCGCGAGATACTGGAGAACTCCCCTATGGCGATTCGATGTCTCAAGGCAGCCTTAAACGCCGACTGCGACGGTCAGGCCGGATTGCAGGAGTTGGCCGGTAACGCGACCATGTTGTTTTACATGACCGAGGAAGGTCAGGAGGGTCGTGACGCCTATGTGCAAAAGCGCAAGCCGGATTTCTCCAAGTTTCCGCGTCAGCCGTGATGCGGCAGATCACTCCGGGAATGCATGGCGTTCGTAGAGCGATCACTTCCATGTCAGAATCGTGGATCCGGATGGAACCGAGAACAAAAGGGGAGGCAAAACCATGCGAGGAAATAAAGATGAAAACCAAAATTATCGTTAGTCTAAGCTTTGCCGTTGCCCTGGGACTGATATATGTAGCAATTGTCGCAGAACCGCAGTTCCCCGGGTCTGACGGTGAGCCATTGATTGCGAGGGCGGTCGATCGGGCCAGTGTTGTAAGGTATCAGCCGGCGTCAGGTAAGACACAGGAGCTATATCGACCGGAAAAGTACAGTATTCATGAACTCACTGTCTCGCCCAACAACAAGTATATCGCCGCTATAAACATAAGCGATCGAGTGAATATACCAGACTCTGTTCCGGAAGCCTACTACATGTATAGTTTAATGGTTCTGCACGCCAATGGTGAACTTGCCCACCGACTGGATATGGATGTGCGGCGTTACGTCTGGAGTCCCGACGGCAAACAGATCGCCTTCTTGACTTTTGCCCCTTGCAGAAAAGCCTACTGGTCGTCCTGTCCTACCGGTGCGTGGACACTTGATGTCGAAACATCTGAAGTTACCAAGATTGCAGAAGGGGCGCAGAATGTCAACTGGGCGGCATTCGACAGCACCATCTACCTCCATGTACAGCCCCGCCTCTACGAGCGTGGCCGCGTAATGAGATGGGATCCGGTTTCCGGTGAGTTACAGCCAACGGATTATCACGACATTTACTTTAGTCCGGACGGAAAGTACTATTTGAGTATCGGGAAGGACGAAGCTCGCCCAACTCGGCTCTACGATGCGACCTCCAACGAGTTGATTTACGATATAGTAATTCGCGAATCGTTTCTCTACGATGGTGACATCACCGTACCGTTTCCAGAGGACCTGGGTAGCCTTTTTAACTGCGAAAGTTCCAAAACACCGTGGGGTTGGGTGTTCAACAAGGGGCATTACCTTATGTTCTCCAAGGAAGAGTCAACTGTTGAAACGGAGGGGAGTGGTCCGGTCAAGAGAATTGTCAAGAAAACCGTTCACAGTCTCACTCACTCCATTTATGATGTGGAGCAGGGAAAGGTCATCAAACAGTTTGAAGGTGATATCTGGAAATGGGTCGGGAGCGGAAATCAGGTAGTAGTGGAACGGGATGGCAAAGTTGTGCTTGAGGAGATGCCATAGGCGTATGGAGATAAAGATGAAAACCAAACTAATCGTTAGTTTCTGTCTGATAGTTGCCCTTGGACTGATATTTGCGGTAATTGTCGCAGAGCCGCAATCCCGCGGGGCTGACGAAGAGCCGTTGATCGCGAGGGTGGTCGATTGGAACACCGTCG
>CBDUZQ010000190.1:0-5490 GCA_965371755.1 uncultured bacterium | reverse complement strand
ACCAGCAGATCATATTGTTGGGTGTGGCGGCGGTCGGGATAGTCGTTTTCCAACGTAAGTTCAGGTCAGTCGAGGTGAACCCGACCATGCCGTTCGAGGAGATGTAAATCTGGTCATAAACGTTCTCATAGTATGGGAAGCTGAATCCGAGATCGATCGGTCCGGTGAAAGTGTCGTCACCCAGGTCATCAACGATATCAGTACCGGTGGCCGAGATATCCTGCCATGCAAACGATGGTCCGCCCGGTTCGTCGGAATCGACCCAGTAGTAACCGTACAGGTCAGGGCCGCCGGCATTGCGCAGAACCTGGTAGCCGATATTGGGGTTATCGACTCCCTTCACGTCGACGAAATCATAGAAGTCCTCGGAGTAGACCCGCCATGCCGGTTCCACCAGGCTGGCCTGGAACAGAGCGTCGAAAACGGTTCCGCGTCCGAGCAGTTGCTGCACGTTCAGACTGTAGTTCAAACCGCCCGGACCGCCGTTGGAAATTACCAGGTCCCGCGAGGTCTCTTCACCCGGCGACAGATACTCATTCATGGTCTCAGGGTAGATGGCGATCGACGGCGCATAGTCAATGCGAATGTCGTCGACATACCAGTCGTCATTACCGGCGCTGGTGCCGACAGAGCGCAGTTGCAACTGGAACCCGGCGTGGATGGCATCGGTCGGCAGGGGTACATTGACATAAGCAAACTGAGTCATAATGCCTTCACCACCGGGAAGAACCTGGAATGTGATCCACTCGCCAAACTCGTTCTTGTAATCAATAAACAGATCATCACCGGTCTCTGGCGGTTCACCACCACCACCGCGCTGGTAGCAGTAAGACAAGATGGCGCCGGAGGAACCGGAGATATCGATAACCCGCGTGCAAACGGTGTCATCGCCACCATCGAGATTCAGCGAGTACGGCGGAGATGGCGGCGCCAGACCGTTCTGTGAGACGACGGCGCCAATGTTGATAAACCAGTCGGTCGACAACTCAGTGGTCACAAACCCGTCGGACCATGGGAAGCCCAGAGGCAGACCGCCTGACATGGTTTCGAATGTGGAGTTGGCCGTGACCGAACCCTCATTCTGCGAAACCACCGTCACGATTGAAGTATCGACATCGTGCATCTCGGCCGACTCCGGTATGGCCACCTTCACCATGATATTGACAGTATCACCTGATAATACGACACCGGTCGAAGTGATTTGGCTGCTACCGGTTTCATCGTAGAACAGTACATCCCACAGCCCGCTGGACCGCGCCAGGCTGTACTCGTCGTCGAGCCGCCCCTTGTTGATCACACCCAGCAGGTAGGAGGCCGTGTCGCCGGCCGGACCGTACTGCGACTGGAACCACGGCGTCAGCGTCATCTCGTAATCCGGCGGGTAGCCGACGTAAATGTCGTCGACAAACCAATCGTCGTAGTTCCCGCTGGTTCCGATATTGCGGAACATAACCCGGAACCCGGCGTGATAGGCGTCAGCCGGAAGCTGGAGTTTGACTTCTTCATATTCAGTCATGTCGTCGCCGTCGCCCGCGTGCTGGTTAAGAAGATGCCAGGCGCCGAGGGAATCGATATATTCCACGAACAGATCGTCTCCCAACTCCGGTGAGTCACCGCCGCCGGTCCGCTGGTAGTAGTACTTGAGAATCACGTTGCTCTCGTTGCGCAGGGTGATCTGCTCCGACATCAAGGTATCGGCGCCGGAGGGATTGCCATCGAGATTCAGACTATAGCTCGGACTCGGTTCGTTAAGGCCGTCGGAATTGATCGCAGATCCTGCCGCCGTCTCCCATTTGGTCATATCGAAATCAGTAGACGGGAACGTCTCCACGAATGGAATAGTCCAGGGCTCTCCGGCTGAGATTGCCTTAAGTATGGATGTGGCGGCATAAGCAGGGTCGGCGTTGGAGGTGGCCACCACCGCAATTGAGTCGTACTCGTCCTCCCAGCTTACCGGAATCAGAACGCGTACCTGGAAGTCAAAGGTAGCATCACCGACCAGACTGGAGGTACCTGTGATCTCACTGGTCCCGGCCGCATCCCACAACGAAACATCCCAGACGTTGCCGGAGAATGAAAGCGCGTAGTCATCTTCCAGCACACCGTCGTTGGTGACCGTCAGGCCGAACCAGACGGTGTCGTAAACCGGCGCCGTCGCCGTGGCATACGTCGGATCAATCAGCACTCCGTAATCGATCACGAAGAAACTGTACGTCTCGGTTGAGTCGACGTCACCCGCCATGTTCTCTGCGAATATATAGTAATCGACGTGTGTGCCGGCCGGCTGGGCCGGGATGTAACCGACATAGTCGTCACCCATGCGCACTATCTCTAGCGTGTCGGCGTACCAAACCGAGTTGATCTGGTACTTCAAAAGTAATTGATCCGCGACCACTGTTGTATCGGAATAGATAGTGCAGGTGACTTCGTAAGGGTTCAAGGTATCTTTAGTGTCACCGATCGGATCGTGCAGGATAGTCAGATCGGTGGCGGCGATGACAGAGTCGACCACGGTCGCCTTGTTATAGGCAGTAACGGTCAGCAGAATCGGCTGACCGATCGGCAGCATCTCGCTGATCGGAACGATGGCGTTGCCACCGCCGTCGGTGTAGGCGGAGCCGTACAATGTTCCACCGGCGTACAGCGCGCACAGGGCGCCCTCAACTCCGACTACCTCAACTTCGTACTCGGGCATGTTGAAGAAGACCGCACCGGCGTGATTGACCGTCATCACAGCCGGAGTGTTGGTTCGTACCTGCACCGATGGATCACCAAAGATGTGCCAGGTATCGTACATCGCGACACCGCCAGCCCCTTCCATGTCAATCATGTGACAGGAACCGTTGAAGCATAATCCGCCGAAAGAGGACATTGTCTCGGCGCACAGGAGATCAACCGCCTCATCCTGCGCCCACATGGGTGGGGTCCAGGACTGGTTGATCGAAGACATGTAACAGCCGATAGCCCCGGTCGGCGTGCCGGAGTTAGTGGCCCGCATCCATGCTTCGGCAAAGCACGTATAGCTGCGGAACTGGCCATTGACACAGGCCACGGAGACGATAAAGGGCAACATGTCGTCATTCACCAGAGCGCCCACGTGGGAATTGCTGAACCCGGTCGAACTCCACGACGTGGTGCTGCCATGGCCGCAGTAATTGATAATGCTACGACCCTCGTTCAAGGCCGCGCTCACTTGCGAGGACGTGCCAGTGGGATCATAGATTTGATCGACATGCGTGTAGGTGTAGGCCAGTAGATCGTCGCGAATCAGGTCCATGTGTTCATCATCGTATTCACCGTTGTGCCCGGTGCCCTGATCCGATGCTATCCCGGTTCCCTTGTGGAACCAGTCGCCAGCCGTTGGATCGGCCTCGTATGTAATCGTTCGCAGAACCTGTGTAGCCACTTGCGATGAGTTCTCGGCTGAGAAGCGCCCGACAAAGATATCCGGATAGCTGTCGCCTCCGGCCACCAGAGCATACCTCGGGTCGGCCCCGCCGATACCGGAGACAAAGGTGGTCAACTGCGGGCCGTCGCCGACCAGCAACACATGAGCCAGATTGGTGCTGTCGTAGAACGCCTGGATGAATGCCTTGATGGAGGTGGCCACGTTGCCGATGCTTGACAGGTTGACCATTGTGGTCTTGATCCCCTTTTGCATCTTCCAGTCGACGTATGGTTGCATGTCGGCCGCGAAGGCATCGTAGGTGATGACGAGGATATCACCGAACTCGGAGACCGGTGAGTACTTCTGGCTGATCTGCTGGTAGTTTATGAAACGCCGCTGGTAGATCAGTTCGAAGTCAGGCACTATGATGTCTGAGCGCTTGCTTCTCTCCAACACATTGATCTCGCCGGGACCGACGCTGACGACTTCCACCGTAACCGAAGTATAAACCCGTAACGTCTGGGTGCCGGGATTGTACTGAAAAGCGTTCAACTCTATGACCGTACCGCGATAGTCACGCAGAATATGCGGGGCGCGGATATCAGCCACCGGACCGGGATAAAACTCGTGCTCCTGGTAGACGTCACCAAAAACGTATCGAACCTGTTCGGGATTTACCGTACGCGGCAGGTGGCCCTTCGAGGGCGCTACCGGCGTATTGTGGAAATCGACATACTCGGACTTGAGGACATTGATCTCCATCCGAGCGTCATCCGGGATGATTATGCTGCGGCACAGCTTCGGAAGGGACGGTTCCCCCTCGATAGTCCAAAGCGGTTCTTTGGTGATTTTCAGTAAATTGTATGTTTCGTCATTGATATCAATCGCTTCCATATCGAAAGCGCCAATATCGAATCGCACGACAGTGCGCTCTTGATTCGACTGCTCGACTACGACGTTGACACCGTCAACGCCAGTACCGAGGTCCACTCTCTCCGCCGCAACCGATCCTGCCAACAGCAGTCCTATAGCGACAATTAGCAGTCTCTTTCCCATGTCTTACCTCTTCAGAAGTTATTCGAACACGTTATCTCTATGATCTGAATCGTAGTATCACCACTCTGAAGTGTCTTCAGACTGTCAGATTTGTCCTTAGGTCTAAGTATAATGTAGAATTCGCATTTTACAAAGGAAAATGTGGCCCGGCCCCGACGCAAAGCCAATTAAAAAAAGACGGGATCGCTCTCCGTTTGTCGCGAAACAGGACTTTTGAGGTGGTGTATATGCTCCCTGGTCGTGTTCTGACAGTT
Organism: uncultured bacterium; assembly: GCA_965371755.1. GTDB lineage: Bacteria > Zixibacteria > MSB-5A5 > GN15 > FEB-12 > JAJRTA01. The sequence continues at coordinate 792 of CBDUZQ010000190.1, read as the reverse complement.
GTGATTCGCGGCTCCGGCAGAGCTTGGAGGGAAGCTATCCTGCCGCCCTCTTATCAGAGTAGCAAATTCAGCATAAATCCTTATTTCGCAACGAGATATATGCTGTTTTTTACTTGCAATATGCCAAAAAAAACTCTATTATAAATGCTTGATATGGACTCGATTATGAAGCAAACGAACGGACAAGCTACAGGCAGATGGAAAAGCCCACGGGCGATATCAGGTGTGATCTCAAAGACCATGAAATCCCTTGGGCTGGCCCGACCGTATGACGGCTGGCAGGTGGTGACTCATTGGGCTGAGATCGTCGGCGATGAAATCGCTGAACGGGCGCGCGCCGTACGGTATGAGGACGGTACACTCCATGTTGCCGTACCCGATGATGTCTGGCGTCACCAGCTTTCGCTTGAGATCGAATCCATTCTCAAGAAAGTGCACGCTCAACCCTACGGACGAGCGGTGCAACAGATACGGCTACAACGCGGCCCAAAAGGGAAAATGGACCCATGACTACCGGAGTGAAGCAACCAATGAAATCGGCAAGCACACAAGCCGCTCCCAGGACATCTGAACACAACTACGACGCCTCGACTATCAAGGTCCTCAAAGGGCTTGACGCCGTGCGGCGTCGGCCCGCCATGTATATCGGCGACATCAGCCAGCGCGGGCTGCACCACTGTGTCTATGAAGTCGTGGATAATTCGGTCGATGAAGCCATGGTCGGGTACTGCGACAAAATCGTGGTAGAGATCAACAAAGATGGGTCTGTCACCGTTACCGATAACGGCCGCG
>CBDUZQ010000189.1:0-5502 GCA_965371755.1 uncultured bacterium | reverse complement strand
CGCACGCACCGCAGACAGCCGATGCACAGGTTGAAATCACGTTCAATGAGCGGACCATCCTTGTCGATCGGATACTGCTTTGGTACATATTTGGGCGTGTCGCCGGGGATACCGATGAAGTCAGCCACCTTTTCCAGTTCGCAGTTACCCAGCAGTTTGCAACATCGCTCATCGACCGGAACATTGGAGGAGCAATCGACGCGGCTGCATCCTTGCTTCTGGGCGCAGGTGAGGCAGGCGTGCGGATGGTCGGTCAGGATTTTGGCAAGACTTTCCTTGCGACGTCGTGACACAGCATTGCTGTCGGTGTGAACGACCATCCCGGCTTCAACTGTGGTCAGGCAGGCGTTCACCGGTTCGGATACCCCTTCGATCTCAACCAGGCAAAGGTTGCAGTGTCCGTCATCACCAGTCTTTTCCGCCGGTATTTCGCACTCTATCTTGTAATCGACCTGGTAGACAACCTCCGACCAGGCTACCTTGCTTGCCGGAGGAAGAACAGGGTGATGGCACAGCCGGGGGATATAGATCTCCGCAGCATCGGCGGCTTCGAGAAGAGTCATCCCCGACGTGCACTCGATGGTCCGTCCGTCGATGGTAATTGAAATGTCTGTCATTGTCTACCTACTTGGCCGGTGGCCCACAGCTTGCGGTGGGATCTGTCGGTTACGGATATCACCCTTCAACTCCGCTTATCATTCGACTCCGCTCAGGGCGACCCAATCGAGCCACCCCTCATCCCAGTCGTCAGGCGCGAAGCGCAAGAACCCATTTATGGGCTCACCACGAATGCGTTATAGCGTCCGCCGGGCACGCCTCCACACATGGCAGCGGCGGTCGGTCGGTGACCGGCTTACACTCTGCGCAGTCGTACTTCACCTTCTTGCGATTCTCTTCCTTGATGGCAGCGACTTCATCGTCGTAGTCATCGATGATTATCTCGAACATCCCGACCGGACAGGCGCTGACGCACGGATGGTCCGTACAATCGTTGCAAGGGTCGGTGTCGATGGTGATGTAGTACTCGCCACTGCCGTCCATGTATCCGTAGTTGGCTTTCATACTGCCTGCTTCCGCTTTTTCTCGACCAGCGCCTTGGCAAACAGGGCCGCGCCGAGGGCGCCGGCGATCTGAGTGTCATACTTGGATTGCAGCGCCTTGAGACCCAGTTCCCGCTCCAGTCTCTTGACGACACCTGGGTTTTTGGCTATCCCGCCGGTGATGGCGAAGTCTTTTTGCACCCCGATTCGTTCCAGCAATCCCACCACGCGCGACGCCATGGCCAAGCAGTAAGCCGCCAGCACCCGTTTCTTGGTCCAGCCGTCGCGGAGCAGCGAGGTCGCTTCCGACTTGGCGAACACCACACAAGTCGACGACACCGGCGGCGGTTCCTCCTCGACATCAAGCGAGAGTTCGCCGACGTCCTCAATCGGTACCGCCAGTAAATCGGCGAACACTTCCATGCCGCGACCGGTGCCGGCGGCGCACTTGTCGTTCATCAGGAAGTTGGACACCTTACCGCGCTCATCACAGAGGATCGCTTTGCAATCCTGTCCGCCCATGTCAAGAATCGTGCGCACCGTGTTGCCGTACATCATATTGCCGCCGCGGGCGTGACAGGCGATCTCAGTAATAGCGCGGTTGGAAAACGGCACATTGACCCGGCCGTATCCGGTGCCGACGATAAAGTGGATACCCTCAAGCGTCAGGCCGGTGCCTTCAAGCGCCCAGTCCATTGCCTTGCGTGCGCTGTCGGGGCTATCGGACCCGGTGCGCATGTTGGAGTAGGCATACAGTTCACCGTCGAGCATGATGACCGCCTGTGAACTTACCGAGCCGACATCGACGCCGGCAGTGATAGTCTCGGCTGATTTCCAGTCTTTGGTTTCGTCGTGCCAGTTGTATTCTTTCCAGCGCCAGAATTCTCTTTTCTTCTCAGCCACTATTTGCTCCTTTCCCTTGCCGTCAAGGCTGCACCCAGCGCGCCGACATACTCGGGATGTTCCGGCACGATCACCTTGGTTTCCATGCCACGCTCGAGAGCATCGACAAAACCGGGATTATAAGCCACGCCACCAACCAGGGCGACCTCGTTGTTGATGCCCACACGACGAACCATCGAAATGATGCGACTGGCGATGGCGTCGTGGACGGCGCGCGAGATATCCTCCTTGGGTGTCTTGGCATGCACCAGCGAGACAACCTCGCTCTCGGCGAAGACGGCACATTGAGCGTTCATCGGGATGGATTTATTCGATTTCAGGGAAAGCTTGCCGAACTCCTCAAGCGGAACTTCCAGCGCCCGCGCGATCGACTCGGTGAAGGACCCGGCTCCGGCGGCGCACTGTTCATTGATAGCGAAATCCTCAACCTTGCCGGTCTCGCCGCATTTCACCGCCCGGCCTTCCTCACCGCCGACATCGATAACCGTGCGCACTGAGGGATGCAGATAGATCGTGCCCCGGGCCGCCGCGCCAACCTCGGTGACGGAATCTTTGGTGAATGGCGACACCTGACGTCCGGCGCCGGTGGCGCAGATGGCGTCAAGGTCGTTCTCGGTAAGGCCGGACTCGGACAGGGCGGCGACGAAAGCCCGCTTGGCCGCCTCGACCGGTTCAAACCCGGCTCGCTCCTGGGTTCGAGCCAGCACCTCGTCATCCTTCAAGAACAGGACTTTGACAAACTTCGCCCCCAGGTCAATTCCAGCAGTAGTCATCGTATCTCCTTGTCTTCATATCTTCCACATCAGTACCTGTGCCCATCGCATCACGCGGGGATGGTCACCCCTAATGTCTCCATGAACGAATCGATGCGCGCCATCGTGCGCTTCTCATCAAACTCGCGCTCGTCACCCATGTTGCCTTCAAACGTCATCACCGGGACACCCGTCTTAGCGATACCCAACCGGTTCTCCATGATCCCGCACGACAGTCCCTCGCAACCGCGATTCAGATGCAGCATGACACCATCGAGTTGCCACTGCTTGACAATCTGCAGCATCATTTCGGTCTTGAGGTTGGGATCATAGAAGTGCTGCCACTCCGGCTTGGATAGGTTCCAGTCGGCCAGAATGCGCAGCGCCTGATCACGGCTGGTGATTCGCTCCCCTTTTTGCATCGGTGTCGTGCGCGGACCCCAGGTCCCATCCTCTTTCCATTCCCAGATTCCGATCAAACCGAAAGTATACAACGATCCGATCGACACCGCCCCGAACTTCTCCAGATAGCGGAACACCTTGAGGAATCCCCAGGGTGGCTGGGTGTCGGACATGAGACGACATTGTTCGTGCGGCACCGCCACGATGTTGTTGTCTACGCGATCCTTGATCTCGTCACGCAACTCCTCGTAGAAATCGGCCATCTCCCTGGAGTGCTTGGCCAGCGTGCCATGCACGTAGAGTGAGTACATCGTCTTCTCATCGAGCGGCGCCGGCTTGCTCATGTTTAGCGTGCAGATCTCCGCCCAGGTCGAAGTCGAGCGGCATTCGGTCTCGACCGCCTCGCACAACAACTCGTCGTTATACTTGCGACCGGTTGTTTTCTCCAACCACTCGATACACTCATGCATCTGGTTGACGACAAACATCAACCGGTTCTCATCGAGATCCTTATAAGGTCCCACCGACACATCGATGCAGAAGTACGGAATGTTCTTATACTCGGCCACGTGCTGATACCATTTGCCGTGGCTGCAGCAGATGTGATCCTGATAACAGAAATCGGGTTTGGGATAGTCGCCACCGAAGGCGTACTTGTTAAGGTACATCGAACCCCAATAGTTACGCATGTAGCTACACAGATCGCGCGCCCAACCCTTAGCCTCGGCCGCCTCCATACATTCCAGGGACAACTTGCGATCAAAAGCTATCGACGCGCCATACGGTTCGCCGGTAATATTGTACACATCGCGACCCAGCCCGGCCGGGATAGCATCGAACGCCCAGGCGCCGCCGGTCCAGCGGATGCCGCCCTTCTTGTGAGCTTCCTGATAATCCTTGTAGTACTTGAGGCGAAGCTCCTTGGCCTTATTCCAGCACTTCAGTGGTTCAGTTCTATATTCAGCCATTGATAATCCTCGTGCTAAACGTGGTTTAGAACAACTCCTCTTCGCCCACTATCTCAAGAAACGCCTCGACCCGGATGCGCATCGGTCCGAGCGGAACGGTGACATCGAACTCCAAAAAGAGCGTCGGGAAATCGTTGCTGTTGAGATACTCCTTCAGCGGGACCATATCGGCCTCGTGTGGATCGCAGAACTTCTGCTGGATAGTGATGACACCGTCCACATTGAACTCCTGGGCGAGTTTCAAAACATGCGGGAAACGGTCGCGCCTCTCCCAGTCCTTGGTCGGGCAGGGAGGACGGTCGATATAGCGATTGGCGATATCCTGCATGATGTCGCCGTTGAACTGGGTCGAGTTCCAGAAGTAACGTGACCCGGTGCAATGGTCGTCGACAACGACCGTAGCGCCGACCGATTCGACCATCTTGATGAATTCAGTGTCGTCGTTCTCGGAGCCGACAATCATCAGCCGCGCGCCGCATTCACGATCCGGCGTGCGTGACTTGAGTTCCGGCAGGATCCGTTTCAGTTCGGCGTTGTGGTCCTTCTTGTCGACAAAGAACGACGAAGCCACCATCACCATCGCCTCCAACCCGGTTACCGGCGGGTTGGGCTGCTTGCGCAGATCGTACACTTCATGCATGAGGCGACGGTTCTCGTTGTACAACTCGGCCGTTTCTCTGAGCGCTTCGTCGGTGATCTCGCGACCGCGCCACTTCTGCAATGAATCGCGGAATTTGACCAGCTCACCGGCATAGTATGAGCGGGCATGTTCGGTCTGTACTTTGTTGGGCATGTACAGGTAAAACGAGTAGTCCACAGGGACATGATTGCGCCACGAGGTAAACGACTGTCGCAGATGGATACATGACTGCGCGATCATGATCCCCTTCATGTAATCGTAGCGCCCCTTGAGTCCCTGAGCCAGAACGTCACGACAGAACGGGCAGAACATCCCGAAAATGTGCGGCTCGGTCACATCCTGCGGCTCGTGCGAGCCAAGCAACCGCATCGGCAAACATCCGGCGGCGTAGATCAACTCCTCCGGCGCATAGCTGCAGAAACAGCCAACCACCTCGCCGTCGTTCCTGCTCAGCCAATCGCGGGCATAGTCGTGACGCTTCTCGTACCATTCGAAGAACTTGGTAAACATAAACCTCCAGGCAAGCGTCAAGACGCTCTTATTCCATTCATGTAGATTTTCAATAGTCCATCTGATAGCTTGCGAATATCGGCGTTCTTGTCGGCATCATACCACGTGTACACCCAGTTGAGCGAACCGTACAGAAACAGCGTGGCCAGGTCGACGTCATGACGACGTCCGTCAAGATTTTCAGCCACAACGCTGCGCACCAAACGGTAGTACTTGCGTCTGATATTGAGTACCTCACGATAGTACTTGCCCGACAGCGATTCCAACTCGTGTACGCATACTTTGAG
>CBDUZQ010000188.1:0-5508 GCA_965371755.1 uncultured bacterium | reverse complement strand
CCAAAGTCGAACGCCGTCACCGAGACGTAGTACGGCACGGTCGATAGCAGATTGTCGATCACGTACTCGTATTCGTAGTAACGCATCCGCCCCTGCTCATCGACATCATTGGTGTCGTTGACGGCATCGGGATAAAGCTTGTGAATTTCCTGCGGATCACTAAGGTCGGACGCATTGTAGTCAACCGACACAAAGTAGTAGGAGTCATCGCCGATCTGCAGAGGGACGCCGTAACCAAACGCGAGGGGGTCGAAATCGTCACCGTAGAGAACACGAAGCGAGTCCAGCGCGAAAGGCAGTTCCTTGAGCATAAATCGTTCACGACGATGATCCCATTGATAGCGACTGAAGTTGTGGTGGTCATAGGAAGTGAGCACCGATGGCTCGTCGAACGATGGCGAGCGGGACAGATAAACTCGGTAGCCCTCGAAATCGTGGGCATAGCTGAACTGATCGAAATGGGTTTCGGTGAGCCGACCGTTCCAGCGCAGTGTAAGCCGACCGTTCTCAGGGATCACTCTGACTTCCGGCGGCGGCGGCGGGGAGGCGCCCCTCAGATCCGGCACCCCATCACCTTCATAGTAAACCTTGATTGTTTCACCAACCACCGAATCGAAACGTTCAAAATATTTTCCGGAGTCGCCGTCGAAGTCAGTATCCACACCAGGGTTGTCATACACCCGTTTGGCCCAGCGGATGTTGGTTGTCAAGTCCTCAAAGTCCAGTTGACCGACGAACGGCTGCGGCTGGTATGGATCAAACAAGTCACGAAATGCGGATCGGTCGTAGTGCACTTCCTTGCCGATCGCCATCACAACCGCAAAACTGGCCGCCCCGTCCGGAGGAATCGTCGTTGGTCCGTATGACACCACGAATTCGGGGAGATATCCATCAGCAATCTGATCACCGTATTCATGCGGCGGCAGCCAGCCCTGGTGTCTGTGATCGAGCGCTGCTTCGTAACCACTGTAGTCGATTTCGGGTTTGGACATCAGGTAATACTTCTCCCGATCGCTTCGCGGTACACCGAGCCCTCCCTCGAAAAGTCGCAAGGGGTAGTCGTGCGTCCCCGCCCTGCGCGGACCCCAATTGTAGTTGGTCCCGATATTGTCATACCACCAGTTGAAGTTGTACCGGCTGGCGCCTCTTGGAATCCGCAGCGGCGCGATGGCGAAGGCGTTGGTAGTTTTCATCATGTCCCAACTGAACGACCAGGACCAGCCGTCGGCGTCAAGCAGCCACGCGATATTCATGGACTCGTGGCCAAGTTCCTCGAATTCGTACGGCCACCGCCGAATGTAACCGGCAATGTCATCATCGGGCGGGTAGTATTGCTCACCTCGATGATGATTACACCCGACATAGTACAGGCCCACAAAAGCGTCGTGGATTGTGTCGCTGCCGACATTTAATATCTCATAATCGACAATAATCACATCGCGAATGTATTTGTAGGACCAACTGTAAGTGGTTTGTTTAACGGCCAGACCCAACGGTCGGTGGCCGCGCGCATCGTAATCATTGTACGGTATCCACCAACCGGATTCTATAGTATCAATATAGTGGACTATCTGTTCCAGTTCCGCCTTTGCATCGGGGCTGTAGTATTCGACTGAGGGGTCGTTGGACCGGGTCTCTATCATCCCATCGGGCCATTCCGGCGGCCAGAATTCCATCGGTGGCAGCCACGTATTGGATTTCCAGTCGGTCTCTATACCGGTCGAGACAAGGGTGTCGCCGTTGACCACGCCTCCAACCCAGAGTGCGGCATAGTAGCCATACTGTATACGGCTGTAGCGTGGGTGGTAGAATGAGGGCGCTGTTTTGTTCTCGAGGGGTAGTCTATTGCTAAAGACGTTGCCGATGGCGCCGTTGTTGTGGATAGTCGTCCACAGGTCTCCGTTGTCCTGTATGCGATAGTCTACCCAGGGCCAATAAGCCGCTGCCTTGGCGATCGAAAGGTCCTGCCTGGCGCCCTCAGGTTCCAGCAAAACCGGTTCGCGCGCCGCCGTCGACCGTCCCCACAGCGAAAAAAGCGCCGAGGCGATCACGCACAAGGTTAGGAACCGTCTGAGCAGACTGGTAACAAAAGGGTATGCAGAATTGAACCGGGAGCAGTCGGGCTCTTTCATGGGTGCTCTGTTTTCACTCGCAAAACCGGCATGTGCAGACGTTCACCGCCGCAGCGGACCACTGAGCGGTATCGACTATTCTCTTTCACTACAATTTACAGAGGAGGACGCAAGATGTACAGCGACAAATCCATGATCGCAAAGAATGCGAAACGGTGTGCCGTCGTGGCTATTTGATGATAACCAGCTTGCCGATCTGGCTGCCGTAAGCTGATTCCACAACCCAGTAGTACAGGCCCGACACCACCCACATGGTGTTACGCGTGATCAGGTTCCATCGATGGACCGAGGCGGTGCCGCTCCCCTCGGGTTCATCGTGTTCTATCCGTCGTACCAGATCACCGTCGAGGGTGTAGATTGAGATAGTGCATCTGTCGGGCAGGTTGGCGAAGTATATGGTGCCGGACCGCGACACCGGTAGTTCGTTGCCGCGATTTTCAAGGCCGCGTCCACGATAGTTTCCGTCAATGCGATACGGGTTGGGGTAGCAATAGACGTTCAACTTGCCGCCGGCCAGAACCTCCGGCTCCTGATCGACCGCCATCACCTCCACCATGTTCTGCCTTGGGTAGGACTCCAGGGCGTCGAGATTCTTCGGCGGGTGACCAAAGTCGAAAGCAGTCACCGACACCCAGTAGGGCACGGTCGGCAGCAAATTCTCAATAACATACTCGTACTCATAGTACCGCATGCGGCCTTCTTCATCAACATCGCCGGTGTCGTTAACGGCCTCCGGATAGAGTTTATGGATAGTACTGTCGGTCATCTCCGAAGCGTTGTAGTCCACTCCCGCGAAGTAGTACGACTCGTTGCCGATTACCAGGGGCACAGCGATACTGTACGACATAGGATCAAAACCTTCACCATATAACGCTCTCAGAGAATCGAGGGTGAACGGCAATTCGGTCAGCATATACCGCTTTCGTCGGTGGTCCCAGTGATAACGACTGTAATTTTGCCGATCGTAGGAAGTCAGGAGAGCCGGCTGGTCGAAATTCGCCGATCGCGACAGGTATACTCGATACCCTTCAAAGTCGCGGGCATAGCTCAGCGGGTCAAAGTAGTTTTCGGTATTGCGACCGTTCCAGCGCACGATGATGCGTCCGTTGGACGGAATCACCCTTAGCTCCGGTGGCGGTGGTGAGGTAGCCCCTCGGAAGTCCGGCACTCCGTCCCCTTCGTAATATATCCGGACGCTGTCCCCGCTTATCGTATCGAGGCGATCGAAGTATTTGCCGGAGTCACCGTCCTGATCAGTATCCAGCCCCGGATTGTCAAAAACCTGTTTGGCCCAACGCACATTGGTAATCAGATCGTCGAAATCCAATTGATCCATAAATGGATACGGATTGAGGGTGTCAAAAATCTCTCGGAAGGCCATCTGATCATAATGGACATTCTCGCCGATGGCCATGACGATAGTGAAGTTGACCGCTCCTCCTGGAGGCAACAAGAACGGACCGTAGGATTGCAGGAATTTCGGGAAGTGTCCGCGGGCCATCAGGCCCCCGTATTCATGCGGTGGCAGCCAACTCTCAGCAGTATGGTCTATGGCCGCCTCATAACCTGAATAATCAACTTCGGGTTTGGCCATAAGATAGTACTTATCCCGATCGCTGTAGGGAATCCCGAGGCCGCCGGAGAAATATCTGAGCGGGTATCGGTGCGTTCCGTACTGGCGCGGACCCCAGTTGAGCCGGGAGCCTTCCTGATCCACCCACCAATTGAAATTGTAAAGACTGGCCCCCCTGGGGACGCGCAGCGGAGCGATGGCAAAGGCGCTGCTGGTCCTGAGAAAGTCCCAGGGAAAAGACCACGACCGACCATCGGCATCCACGATGTAGCCCACATGCAGATCCTCCCGGCCAACTTCTTCGAATTCGTGAGACACCGATCGAATGTAACCTTCGATGTCGTCGTATGGCGGCCACGGTTGTTCACCGCGGTGAAACACACCGCCGACGAGGTAAGTCCCCACAAACCCGTCGTAGATAGTGTCATGTCCTTTATTCTCAATCAAGTAGTCAACGAGTATGAAATCACGGGCGTACTTGTAAGACCAGGAGTATGATGTCTGGGTTACCTTCAGACCCATCGGCACATGTCCGCGGCCGTCATACGGATTGTACGGCACCCACCAGTGGTTCTCTGCCGTATCGGTGTACACCGCTTCGACCTCCAATTCCGCCCTAGCCCGCGGATCGTAGTAGCGGGATCCGGGATCGTTGGAACGCACCGTCATATCACCGAACGGCCATTGATCCGGCCAGAACTCCATCGGGTAGCCCCGATCGTATACATCCCAGTAATCCCAGGCCACGTCCATCCCGGTTGTCACCAGCGAATCACCGCGCACCACTCCGCCGACCCAAAGGGCTGCGTAATGACCATGTTGTGTGCGGCTGTAACCGGGATAGTAAAACGAAGGCGCCTGTTTATGCTCATCCGGCATCTGAAAACGGAAAAGATTCCCGATGATGCTGTTGTTGTTTACGACCGTCCACAAGTAACCGTTGTCGTGCAGGCGCATCGTAATGTACGGAGTAGCCGCACTCTTCTGACCGGGCAAATCGATCTTTCGCTGATTGTCAACAGGTATCGGCAACCGCTGCCCCCAGCCGTTGCCGATTCCAAGCATCAGGCCGAGCAAACCGGTAAGACAGATTGTACGAATCATTCGACGCAGCAGGTTCACTTAGTGGCTCTCCATTCAACTCCTGAGACACAAACTCAATATACCATCCGGCGATGGGATTGACAACCGTTCACGAATGGTACGATTCGAGCATGAACGATGTTGCGCTTGAAAGCTTCCGAGCAGTCCAGCGACGGCGCCACGAACTGAAGTGCTCACTTTAGGATTGCCAGCTTACCTATCTGGCTGCCGAATTCCGATTCCACCACCCAGTAGTAAAGACCGGAAACTACCGCCTCAGTGTTGCGACTGATCAAATTCCAGCGGTGGACCGAGGCTGTGCCGCTGCCGAGCGGTTCGTCATGGATCATGGATTGTATCAAATCGCCGTCAAGAGAGTAAACGGTAATGCGACACTTGTGCGGCAAATTGGCAAAGTAGATCGTGCGTGCCCGGTCGGTCCCGGTTGCATCCAGGCGATTCTCGAATCCTCGCCGATAGTAATCGTCATCCACCTTGTAGGGGTTGGGGTACACGTAAACATCTAACTTGCCGTCCTTGAGTACGACATCATCGCCGTGACTGACGGCAAACACTTTAATCATGGAACGACGAATCGATGATTCCAGGGGGTCAAGCGACTTACCCGGATGGCCGAAATCGAAGGCCGTAACCGATACCCAGTAGGGGACGGTGGGGAGCAGATCTTCGATCACGTATTCCCATTCGTAGTAGCGCATG
>CBDUZQ010000187.1:0-5510 GCA_965371755.1 uncultured bacterium | reverse complement strand
GGTTCGTCACATTCAGCGGAGCCGTATCGGAAGAGCCATCCAGATCAATCGGCGCTCCGTCATACGTAGCAAGTTCTGCTTCTACTACATTGGCGTCGAAGGCCAGGAACTGTCCTTCAAAATACGCGCTCGCTTGTATCTTTGAAACCAGAACCCGTGTGTTGCGCCCGTCGAAAGCGTAACTGATTTCCATCTCAGACACCAGCAACTGTGGGGCGATGTTGCCTTCCAGAACAATGAACGCCGCACCGGCCTGACGGTCGATAGACAGCGTACCGGCACTCTGAGTAAGCTTCCCGGGCACGGGTGTCACGGGAGCGAGCGGTAAGGCATCTCCGGTAATTATCCGAATAAGATATACCAGGTCAGCGATCTCCAGCGAAGTCCCGTTTCTGTTGACATCGGTGGCTGCAACCTGGCCCCGTAAGTTGACGTTGAACACACCGATACCCTTGACGAAGTAGTTGCTGAACAGAACGGCATCGGCAATCTCGTTGGTCGTGCCGTTCAAGTTGACATCACCACGATCGTCAATAGAATCGGCGCAGATTATCTGAATGCCACCGTTAAGAAAGTCTATCTGACGCCGTGCCGACGACAGGTTCGGATTCTGATCCTCACGGCATTCCATCTGCCAGCCGGCGGCGGTCGGGAACCCGCTGTGTTTGTCCGCGATGAGGTCTTCATAGTCAGGCTTGTCGAAAACGTAGCGTGAGACACCCACACTCAAGGCGCCGGACCCGGAGTCCGGGTAGAAAGCAACGACGTTATCACCGCAATCGATCCAGAAGAAGCGGATCGGCGTAAAGGCACACTCGTGCGTGCGATCCTCGTATACAAGGAAATCTAGACTGAACACCGTGTAGGGTTGGTCGGCCGTAAGCGAAGCATAACACTCCCAATCAGGGTAGACCGGCCCGTTGTTCAAGTCTGCGATACCAACCACCCTCAGCATTCCGCTGGGGCAGGTACTGTCGCAGTTGCCGAAGGGACCAAAACGGTAGTTGAAATATTCCCAACCACATTGCGTGAAAAGCGGACCGGACACGACGTAGTAAGCAGCAATGACCCTGGCGTCATAGCCGAACAGGAAGTCGAACCCGTCCATTTTGAGGTTGCCCCAATGCATCGAGACATCCACCATCTGATGCCTGCCCAGCATAACGTCATCAACCAATTCGATGCGTACTTCATACACGGAGTCCACTCCCACCGGCAGCGGGTCGATCGGATCGTTGTAGATGAAAGTAGTGCCGACGTCATCGCTGTAAACAGTGGGGGACTTCTTGGCGCAACCAGAGATCAGTACGCACAGTCCCGTCAGAAACACGATTGCCAAAAGGACTACCGCTGCCAACGACCGCCGTGTAACGTTGGTTGGCTGACACATAAGATCGTTCAATGTCATCATAGTATTCCCACCGTGACTGTTCCCATCAGATACCAGCCGCTGAAGTCGAGCCGAACCGCCTGCGCCGGCCTGGCTCCATCAAAGCGCCACACGGCGCCGGCATCATCTTCCAGATCACTCGTCACAACTTGTCGGTACCCGCCTTCCGCTCCCAATGAAACTGGTCCAGCCAGACTTCGCTGAATTCCCATCGTGACCAGCCACCCGAATCCACGGCCCGCATACTTGTCTTCCTGGCTCCATAGTGTCGCCTGTGAACTGTCGACGACTACTTCCTGCTCCAGGTTTGCTTTTCCGAATACATAGGCTGCTCCGAGACTCACAAACGGCGACCATGTTCCCCGTGAAATGAAGTACTTGAATCGTACGTGCGGAATGATTGCGGATACCGAGAGTTCATTGCTGACAGTCATGGTGCCGACTACCTGCTGCAATTCATCGATAATCAACTCGGTCCGATCGTTATCGGTCTTTCCTCCGGTGTAGGACAATCCCAAAAGCAATTGGTGCTTTGGCGGGAGTGAGTATGCCAGTTCGCCATAGAAACTCACAAGCTTGCTCAGATGATCATCAAGCAACCCCGCCGGTCGCGCGAAGTCGTCGATGTATTTGTCGTTGAGATCGTCCTGGTCGGCTTGCCCCCATCCGGCGCCAAACGTGACCTGGAAATTGGAGAATAGAGAACCCTCCGCGCGAACTCCACTCCAGGAGAAAAGCACAAGCGACATAGTAGCAAGGACTAATCTGACAGCCACTCTAACCATCAAGCGATTCTGGTTTGGAACTACAGACATACTTTCATTTGTTAACATGAACACACTCGGCTTGACACATTGGATAACCTACTCTGATATTAATATAGGGATAAGTGGTTGTTAGTCAAGGGCCTTCTGTGTGCGCACGGGGAATGCACTTAACGACACTGTCTCACCCAGGTCAAGCGCGCTTGGCAGGTCAACTGATCTCCAGCATTTTCTTCAAAGCCGTTAAGGCCTCGCTTCGATTTGGCTCGTTCACTTCCACCGGTTTGAGATCAGCATAATTCTCAAGACAATAGGCCAGGTCATTCAATGTCGTACGATACATGTTGGCACACACCGGGCAGATCTGTCCCGACAGTTCAAAGATCTTCTTGTCGGGATACTCATAAGCCATACGATTGATCAGATTGATTTCGGTCCCGATGGCTATCGTGGAACCGGCCGGCGCCTTATCGCAATACTCAACGATGTACTTGGTTGAACCGGAGCCGTCGGCCAATGAAACAACTTCGGGCAAGCACTCCGGATGAACAATCACTTGAATCCCCGGGTGTTCTTCGCGCACCTGCCGCACGTGTTCGGCCGTGAAATTGGTGTGCACGTGACAATGACCCTTCCAGAGGATAATTCTGGCGGCGTCGATCTGACTTTCGGTAAGACCACCGTCTTCGCGTGAGAAATCCCACACGACCATGTCATCCGGCTTGAGACCGAACTTCAACCCGGTGTTGTACCCGAGGTTCTCATCAGGGAAGAAGAACACCTTGTCCCGACGCTCCAGGGCGTATCGAAATGCTGCGGGGGCGTTGGATGAGGTACAAATCAGCCCACCGTGTCGACCCGTAAACGCCTTGAGTCCGGCCGTAGTATTCATGTACGATACCGGCATGATTCTCTTGTCACCACCGAACTGTCCGAGATACTTCCATGCTTCCATAACGTCGGCCATCTCGGCCATGTCGGCCATCGGACACCCAGCCAGCGGATTGGCCAGGTAAATCATCTGGTGATCACCGGACAAAATATCGGCCGCTTCAGCCATGAAATGTACACCGCAAAAAACTATGACCTCAACCCCCGCTTGTTCGGCGGCTATCTTCGACAAGCCGTAGCTGTCACCCAGGTAGTCACCACAGCCAACGACCTCACGGCGCTGATAATGGTGGGTCAGGATACACAGTTTGCGCCCGAGTCTATCCCTGGCCGCGGCAATGCGGTCATTCAACTCCGCCAGGTCGGCTTCACGATACTCTTTGGGCAGCGAGAAATACATGGTCATTCAACCTGAGATAGCACTTATTCGCTGAGTCTTGCGAGCTGCTCGAAGAGATGTTCGTTATTGGGCAACTCGGCCGGGTGCAGCTTTTCGATCCAGCGGATTATGCCTCCCTTGTCGATAAGAAACACCGTGCGTTCGGCATATCCTTTCCGGTTAAGTACGCCGTACCTGCGAGCCACTTCGCCGTGCGGCCAGAAATCCGACATCAGGGGAAACGACAGCCCGCCAAGAGATCGCGTCCAGGCAATGTGACAAGGCACCGAATCACAAGACAGGCACAGGAGCTGACAACCGAACTCATCAAATCGTTCGGATACTTTTTGATACTCGGGCACCTGGGTGGCACAGACCGGTGTCCAGTCGGCCGGGTAGAAGGCCAACACTACATTTTTGCGACCCTGGTACCAGGCGAGATTCAACGCACCCTCGTTGTGGGTCGCCAGCGTGAAATCGGGCGCCGGGTCACCAACCTTTAGCACCACCTGCCCCTCCGCTTCAGCGCGACTTGGAACTTTCTCGTTCATTCGTCCTCGTAATCAGCATAAAGGTCTTTATCAAAATGGTCCACGCCTTTATCGTCGGAATGCCCTTCCAGCATATGGTCGTCGTCAAATCGTTCCGAGAACTTGGCGCCGGGCGTCCCACAGACGGGACACGAATGGGGTCTGTCCTCATCGTCATGGACATAGCCACAGAATTCACAGACCCACTGCACAGTTATCTCCAAGCTAAAGACGCTATCGTGCGTCGATCAATCAGAACCAAGACGCCACCTCAATGCTCCAGGGGCGCGTTCTCATCGTATCCAAACCAGTAGTAATTGCCGCTCATGGCTTCTCGTTCCGCCATGAGTAGTTCATAATGCAGATGCTCTTCATCGGCCAGTCGCCCGAAGATAGTCTTAAGTTCAGGCAGATCGGTTTGTTCGAAATGCTCCCGGTAGTACTTGGTCGCAGCCAGTTCGGCTTCAATCGCCAGGTTGATAAACTGCTGTTCGCTCTTAAGCTCATCCAGGTGACCCTTCTTAAAGACCTCGGCCAGCGGTGTCAGCCCTTTGTCCGGTAACTGTCCAACCTCACCACCGACGTGCTCATCGTAAAGTTCGTACAGCACCTTCTTGTGCGCGGCCTCGTCGTTGCGCAGGTTCTCCAGTTTACGTTTGGCCTCCGGATTGGTTGCCTTTCGGGATAACAGATCGTAGAAGGTAAATCCGTCCTCCTCGCCTCTGATAGCCGTTTTCAGTACCTTCGCTAGTTGCACTTTGTCCATAATAACCTATCCAATATCGTGAGATGTCAAGCGCTCTTTCTGTTCTCAATTGTTTTGATGGTCTTTCGCATTCTCTCCACCACTACCGGTTGCGACAGTATGACCAGCATTTCGTAAAGCGACGGCCCCTTCGATCGTCCCGAAACCGCCAGTCGCGTGGGGTGGATCAACCGAGCGCGTTTGATACCCTTGTCGTCAGCCAACGCGCTGAGAGTCTGTTCAAGCGCCTCGTGCGTAAAATCCTGCAACCGCTCGAACCGGTCGGCCAACTCGCTGAGCAACTCGCCGTTCTCCGATGTGAAATGTTTGGCGGCCGCATCACTCTCATACTTGTAATCGAACATAAAGAAATATGCGCTCAACTCAACAAAATCTACGATGCGTCGAGCCCGAAGTTTGAGGGCGCCGACCACTTGCCTGAGATACTCCCATCGCGTTTCCAACCAGTACTTAGTGGTCAGGTCGGCCTCCACCAGGAGCGGCGCCACCATCGCGGCCAACTCGTGGTCGGGCTTGTTGGCGATATATTCTTGATTGAAAGCTACGAGTTTCTCAACGTCAAAAATGGCGTTAGACGGATTGAAGTTGTCGGATGTGAAGATATTAATCAGTTCTTCGCGCGAATAGATCTCTCGGTCAGTTTTGGGCGACCAGCCCAGAAGACAGAGATAATTGAACATGGCCTCAGGCAGGACACCCTCGCGTTGGAAAGCGAGCACATCTTTGTCGCCCAGACGCTTCGATACTTTCTTCTTGTCCGGCCGCAGAATCATCGGCATATGTCCGAACT
>CBDUZQ010000186.1:0-5534 GCA_965371755.1 uncultured bacterium | reverse complement strand
TTGGCGGTATCAATGAAGAATTTCATCAGGCCTTTCCTTCGTCATATCCGACCGAAACAAGGTACAACCCGGCGGCCGGAGCGGTGAACACAACACGTTCGGCAGTGGCGTTTTTTATGATATCCTCGAAGGACTCCAAAGTCAAGTTATGCTTGTTCGTATCCGGTTCCACTGTCGCCAGGTTTACCATCGCTCCCACCAGCCCCCGCACCATGTGGTGCAAAAAGCGGTTGCCGCGGATCTCGTACACCAACATAGTCCCCAGATCAAACCAGTGTGAATACTCAATGGTGCAAAGGTTGTTTCTCTTGAGCGAGGCCGTCACACAGAAGGGACTGAAGTCGTGCTCGCCCAGGACAACCTCAGCCGCGCTTCTCAGCCGCGTCGTGTCCAATGAGCGTTCATGGACCCAGCGCAAGTGACGATTGATCGCCGATCTTTGACGTCCGATCAGATAGCGGTATCTCTTATGGCGGGCGGAGTACCGAGCGTGGAAGTCCAGCGCCACCTCCTCAGCCCGTAGTATGACAATGTCGTCATCAAGGTAGTGGTTGAGCGCCTCGCGGTACTTTGGCGGCGGCAGATGATGGTCGACGAAAAAATTAGCCACCTGCCCCAGCGCATGCACGCCGGTGTCAGTGCGTCCGGCGCCGATCAGGTTGACGTCGCATCCGGTTGTCTTCCTGACGGCCTCGGTGATCTCCCCCTGCACCGTGCGCGCATTGGCCTGTATCTGCCAACCGGCGTAGGCGGCGCCATCGTACTCAATGGTCAGTTTAATGTTACGCTCAGCCATCTTATCTGGTCACCCCGAAAACCAGGACCACGAACAGTCCGGCGCCAACGCTGAACAACCATTCCCGGTGACCGAAATGCGACCTCAGGTAACAGGTGCGCGTACGGTCACTGCGATATCCGCGGGCTTGCATGGCCTGTGCGATTTCGTCGGCCCGCTGAATCGCGGCCACGAACACTGGAATAATGATAAAGGTGGTTTTTTTCATGCGGCTAAACAGCGAACCGGCGAAGTCGACCCCGCGAATCATTTGCGCTCGTTTCACGGCGGTGAATTCCTCGTACAGAATTGGGATGAAGCGGATCGCAATAAACAGGATCATCGATAGCTCGGCCACCGGCAAACGAAGTTTTGCCAGCGGCCGCAGGAGCGAACTGAACGCTTCGGCTAACTCCGACGGTGAGTTGGTGAGAGTCATCAAAAACGCTATGGAGACAAACAGCACCAATCGCATTGAGTAGAACGCAGCCAGATGGATCGCCGTGGCGGTGATCTTCCACCCCAACAGATCCACCAGTACGTCCGAGTCCTGTCCGGAGAATATCAAGTGGTAGGCCATCGTAATGAACACCAACACCAGTATCGGTCTAAAGTTGCGGGCGAGGCTGCTCAGTTTGATCCCGCTTGCCACCAGCGCCGCAAGCAGGGCCGTCATTATCACCGCATAGAATAGAATGGAATCGGTGAGTAGCGCCAGCGTAAGAACCAACATGATCGGCATCAGCTTGGATCGGGCATCCAGCCGATGCAGATAAGAGTCTAAGGGGCGATACTGCCCCAGGAGTACCGGTGCGTTTGTAAACATAGCTCAGCAAATCTCGTCTGGAAGGAAATATAACCGCACTTCGGCGCCGAGTCAAACAACTCAGAGACGTTTAGTATCGGGCCGATCCAGAAGAGTGTTCTGTCGCAATTGACAACCGGCACACTTGTCCTCACGACGCCGACGGCGAACAGCCCGCCAAATCAGGTACCCGACGGCGGCGCCAAGCATCAGACCGATGATTATCTGCTGCCACAATATACTCATCAAGACCCCACACGACTGAACAGTTGATAGATGGCCAACGAGGACACGTACGCTATCGTCGTCATGTATACAAATACGAAGGTAGCGTAGAACCAGTGCCCGGCCTCTTGTCGGATGGTCACCAAAGTAGCCCCGCACTGGCAACACAGAGCAAAGAAGACCATGATTGACATGGCCACGGCCACACTGAACACCGGTTGACCCGTTTTCGGTCCCGACTCCCACACCGCCCGTCGCATCTTATCGATCAAGGTGGACGATTCCTCATCGATGTCGGAGCCAAGATTATAGATAGTTCCCAGGGTAGCGATGATTACCTCACGCGCCGGGAACGAGGCCAGCACGGCCATTGAGATGCGCCAATCCCAACCGAGCGGTGTGAATAACGGCTCGACGGCGTGTCCCATACTCGCCAGGTAGGAATCGCGCATGTAAGCTCCGGCCAGGTCGTTGTCCAGATCAGCCAGTGACTGCTCATGATGCAGATTCAGCCGACGCAGATCATACATTAACTGCGCGGTCGATGCGTCTATGTTCGACCGGTTCGTCTCGTTCTGAAAGAACTGGTCCAGAGCAGCCACCGCGGAGATATTACCGAGGGCCGTCTGGTACTCAGACACAGCCAAATGCTGACTGGCGTCGTAACCGGAAACCGACGCGGCCAGTCTCGCTTCGCTGTCAGATTGCGCCGCCACGTACTCATCGTTCAGACCGGTTACTCGCTGAGCGTAATCGTCGCCAACCTCGCTTGAATGCGGATAGTAGCTGAGCACCCAGACAACAATCGTAATCGCGAAAATTACCGTACCTGCCCGGATTGTAAACAACCTGGCCCGGTGAAAGACTCGGATAACTACCGAACTGAGGGTAGGCACCTTGTACGACGGCATCTCCATCATGAACGTCCCACGCTGGGTTTTCAATAGCGTCTTCTGGAGCACAAAGGACACAATGACCGCGACTATGAGACCAAGCAGGTATAACATAGTCAGGACCAGCCCCTGCAGGTTGAAGAGACCGAAATATGTTACGCTGGGGACAAAAGCGGCAATCATGATAGCGTACACCGGCAACCGGGCCGAACAAGTCATCAGCGGCGCCACCATAATCGTGATCAGACGGAGCTTTCGATCTTCTATCGTGCGCGTAGCCATGATCCCCGGCACGGCACAGGCGAACGACGACAACATCGGGATGAAACTCTTACCCGACAGGCCGCACCAGCGAAACATGCGATCAACCAGAAAGGCCGCTCGCGACATGTAACCGGAATCTTCCAGCAGAGCAATAAACAGAAACAGAATGATTATCTGAGGCAGAAATATCAACACCGACCCGACGCCACCAACCACACCATCAGCCAACAATGATCGTAGCGGGCCATCCGGCAATGTGCTTTTGAGATAGACAGCCAGCGAGCCGAAAGTGGAATCGATGAACCCCATGAACGGCTCGGCCCAATTGAAAATCGACTGAAACACAAACGTCATTGTCACGACCAGAATGAGCGGACCCAGCACCGGATGCAGGAGCCACCGGTCGACACGCTCGGACAGACTCTTGCGACCGTCCGACTCCCCTCCAACAACGCCGCCAAAGATCTCAGAGGCACGTTCGGTAAGATGTCTGGTTTCAGCCAGAGGCAGCGAACCGAATCGTTCTTTGATAGCCGCCCGACCCTCGCCGAGGATTTGCCGAGCATCATCGGCGCGACCTTGTCCGGCAGCGTCATCCAGATACTGCTGCTCGGCGGGACCGTCTGAATCGTAGATGACCCGAAGGTATTCAGCACGCGTGCGGTAACCGTCGCTAAGGCATTGAGCCAGGCGCTCGATCAATCCCTCGGTAGCATCATCGTACCGCTGTGGTTCGGGATGGATCGGGTGCTCGGCCAACCGGATCGCTTCACGCTTCAGTTCATCGATTCCTCGTCCTCTGTTGCCGATGACCGGCACCACAGGTAAACCATCGAGAGCTTCCGAAAGTGCGGGAACATCGATCTTGATACCGTGCCTCTCGGCCAGGTCAATCATGTTGAGGGCGACTACTACCGGCCGGCCGATCTGTAACACCTGCAAGAGAAGATACAACCCCCGACGGAGATTGGTGGCGTCTATGACACAGATCAGAACATCGGGATCCTCACCGCCCCTCACGCCGCCATAGAGCATCGAAGCGGCGATATATTCATCGGGCGAGAACGCGGCCAGCGAGTACGTCCCCGGCACATCGACCAGATCAAACCGGCGAAGGTCCTGCTTGCCCAGTGAAAACCGACCCGACACCTTCTCAACCGTGACGCCCGGGTAATTGCCGACCTTCTGATTCAGCCCCGTTATGGCATTGAATATCGTTGTCTTGCCGCTGTTGGGATTGCCACAGATGGCGACCATTCCAACCCGTGATTTCGAGCTACTTTTTGCGGGATACCGCATCGACGTCGGAACCGATTTACTCGTCCACTTCAATCGCGACCAGTGATGCCTCAGCCCGACGCAATGACAGGAAACTGGCGCCGACTCTTATTTCCAGAGGATCGCGCAACGGTGCGTTCCGAAGGTATTCCAAAAACTCGCCCGGTACTACACCCAACTCCACCAGCCTTCGCGCTACCGGACTGTCATCAACAAATCCGACCACCTTTCCTCTCTGGCCAGGTTGCATTCGGTCAAGATAGGTCATACCAGGTCACCTCGTAATTCCTCGTCATTATTCTATGCTTTGCGCTCGTCATTGGCAGAGCCGGTAGCGGCGTCATTCGTGCGACCAGCCTGCCGGCAATCCGAACAGTAGCCTTGAACCTCGATCTTGTAGCCGTCAGGTTCAAACTCGAACTCGTGAGCTGCCTCCACCAGGGTGCCCATCACACTGCCCACATCAAACTCCAGAAGCTTCTTACAGCTTCGGCAGAAAAAGTGACCATGCGGCTTCGGCGTGGTGCGATCGTATCGGGTTATGCCGTCACCGATATTGACTTCCTCAGCCAGGCCCAGTTGACAAATCAACTTCAAGTTGCGCCAAACCGTGCTATGGCCGACTGACGGGTCCAACTCACGCACTTTCTGGTACAACTCGTCAACCGAGACATGCTTACCAACCGAGAAGAAGCAGTCAAAGATTAACTCCCGCTGCGGAGTGGTTTTGAAGCCTTTGGTTTTGAGCAGTTCTTTCATCATTTCTTCCGGTCGCCAATTGAAAACGACTTTCATTTTCAATTAACGGCAGTTTGGATCAGAAAGTCAAGCCCTTTCCGAAATAAAGTTGATATTTCTTTTGCTGTCTTAATTCGCTGTACCACAATACAATAGCCGCCGAGAGCTGGCGGCTATTGAGGATTTATTTGTGGCGAAGTGGCTATTTCAGCAGAATCATCTTCCTGGACTGGGAATCGGCACCCCGGCTGAGCTTATAGAAGTAGATGCCGGTTGCTACCGGCTGTCCCGAGTAGCTCGTACCATCCCACTGGACATTGTAGGTGCCGGGAAGTTGGACTTTATCGACCAGCGTTACAACCTGCTGACCCAGCAGATTGAAAATCGACAACGTTGTTCGCGGCAGTTGGTTGGAGGTTGGGCGTAAGGTGTACGAGATGGTCGTTGACGGATTGAACGGATTGGGATAGTTCTGGTGCAGATCGAAATTCATCGGCAACGCAGCGTGCGTGCGACCGTCATCGACGCCCAGTGGAATGCCGCCAAACATATCCAC
>CBDUZQ010000185.1:0-5550 GCA_965371755.1 uncultured bacterium | reverse complement strand
AAGTCCTCGTTGCGCGACTCATGCCACTTGACATGATAAGCCGCGGACAAAGATTGGGCCAGGCTCGCCACCAGTGACTTGAACGAGTGCTCGCGCGTTGAAAGAGTGCTGCGTATGAAGTAAACACCGTACAGATTGTCCCGCCAATAGATTGGGAAGAAAGTATCGAAGCCCAGTTCCACCAATTTAGCATAGGTGTCGGTCGGCAGGACCGGCTTGAGATGAAAGAGGCATCGCGGCAGGTAATCGGCTCGTAGGCAATCGCCGAGATCCTTGGTATGGGGCAATCGGAAATCTCGCCGCTCGACCCTGGAAAGACCGTGGCTGAAATTGTACCTTAACCGACCTCGTTTTTTTCTCAAAAAGAGAATCCGTTCACAGCCGAACGATTGTTTGAGCAAGTCCGATACTTTGGCCGCCACCTGTCCTATTACGCCGTCACGGCTGTTGGCCCGCAACAGAGCAGCGAACTCCTCAAGGTCCAGCCGCCGTAGCACGGCCAGCCGTTTGCGGTCATCACTGATGCGGCGGATCAGCACCAGCACCAGCAACACGACCAAACAGGCCAGAATAAATATGAGAGTGTGCTCGGTCATCATGATAAAGTGCTCTTACCAACAAAATATAGACAGTGCAGTCTATATGTCAATCAATAACGGTCTCGACGTCGAGCCCGCACGAACCTGAATCGCGAACGTCGTTTAAGAAGGCGGTTTCTCTTGAGAATACCGAATACACGCCACCAGCCGACATTGCTGAAGAACGGTTGACTCTGCAACTCACGGGTCATCTCGCCGATCGATGCGAAGGGGTCCTCACGCACCAGTGAAAGCACTTCGCTCTCCAAGTCCCCTCCCCCATGGAATTGATTCTCAACTTCTACCTGATGGCGCTGCGGTCGATTACCTGCTACGAACTGGTCATCGAGAGTCACACGCGTCAAAGTGGCGCTTTTTTTTTTGCCTCTATTCCGGCCAGTTCGCCGAAATCAGCACGAGCATCCTCCACCGACTCATAGGCGCGGAGAACGTTGTCGAATTCGAGCAAGTCGTATATCTCGTACACGTTCGGAATCATATTGGCCAGTTTGATATCGCCGTCATTGGCCCGCACGTCACGGATGTTGGAGATGAATATCCCCCAGCCGGCGGATGATACGTAGTCCACCCCGGCCAGATCAACCACGATTCGGTAGCGTCCGCGCTTGAGCAACGATTCGAACACCTCTTCCAACTGGGTGGCGGTGGCGGTATCTATCACACCGTCGACACGCACTTCCGAGGCGTCGTTCCGACTTCCTTCGGATAATGATATCGCTATACCTTCCATGACCGTCCACTCACCTCAAGAAAATGTCATCAATCAACCCAAATCAACGTCGAAACGCCTTTCAGAGCAAGCAAAAAATATCTTGTTGTTCGATTCACAGTCGCCCGCCGGGGTCGGTGGGATCGTCCACTGAGATCAACTCCGACGTATCGTGCCGTCCCGTTACTGCCGCGGCTGTAATTGGTACGGCGCGCGCGATTATGAACGTGATATCGTCGGTCTGTTTGGTGAATCCTGCGAAATCATCAATCTCACCCACGACCTCCTCGCTCAAGCTGTTGAGTTCAGGTTGAGCGCCGAGGCTGAACTGATTACTCAGGAGTTCGGCCAGTCGGTCCAGGCCGAATTGCCGGCCATGCGGATCGGCGGCCTCGGTGAGGCCATCAGTGTATATGAAGAAACCGTCGCCGTCTTCCAGTTTGATACTGACCTGTTCCAGGTGATCCTCGAAGCTGCCGTCCAGCGACACCGGAAGTCCCAGCGGCATGCCGCCGGGGTTAATGCGATCCATCCGCCCGCTGTCGGCGCTGTAATACAGCATCGGATTATGTCCTGCCGAAACGATATCCATTTGGCCCAGGGCTGTGTCGTAAATGACCAGCATGACAGTTATGAACATGCCGGCCGGCATATTATTGCAGAGGTAATCGTTGACCCGGACCAGCGTGTTGGCGGCGGAGGTGGCGCCGACGGAACTGATCTGAATCACGGTGCGCAGCATCGACATCACCAACGAAGCCGGAACTCCCTTGCCTGATACGTCGGCTACCACCAGGCAGTAGCGTCCCGGCGCGATCTCGAAAACGTCATAGAGGTCACCGCCGACAATAGATGCGGCCCGGTAGAAGGCGTCCAGTTCGAGCCCCGGGATATCCGGCAGATGTCGGGGCATCAGCGTCTGCTGGATCTGGGAAGCGAGTTCGATTTCCTTAGCCATCTTCTCGCGGGCCACGATGTTTTCACGGTCCTGACGCAAACGGGTCATCATCTCGTTAAAAGCCCGGGATATCTCAAAGAATTCCTCGGCTCCCTCCAGCGGCAGTTCCGACTCCAGATCGCCCGAGGTAAACCGTCGTACCCGTCGAGTGATCTGTACAATCGGACGCACGAAGTAATTCGACAGCATGTAAACTCCCAGGGCTCCAAACAATAACAGCATAAGCGTGAGTTGAATCACGCGATAGCGAGCCTGTCGCAGCGGTTCGCTGATCGGCTCAGTCGAGTAGATGATGTGCGTACTACCCAACCGGCGGCTGCTCCATTCAATCGGCTGTACCAGGTAGTTTAGTTTAAGACCATCGCTGGAATATCGATACGGTTGCCCCACGACGACATCGACGACCTGTTCCGGTCGCTGGTACCGTTTGCGGATATTGCGAATGTCGTCGGAGTGCGCTATCACTATGCCGTCGGCGTTAACCAGCACCACTTGCCGAAGTTCCGGATTGGCTCGCGTATAGCTGAGCACCAGCTCATCAAACTCGGTAGCCGAGCGGCTGCGCAGCAAATGCCCAGCCGCCTGGTCGGTAATTGTTTTGGTCAGGGCGAACACTGTTTCATCAAGTCGGTCATGTAGCTGCTGCGAAGTTCGGCGGTCAATATAGTAGAAGGCTCCGGCGATGATCACCGCCATTATGAGAAAGGTCCAGAAGGAGAACTTGACCCGTAGCGTCAGCATGCGTCTGAGGAATGGATAGCCATCGGTAGATCGGGTCTTGATCCTCTTGATCATCCGCAACTCGTTGCGTCCGGCCGAGGAGATGTACTCCACCGAATCCATGATCTTCTGAATCATGTAGAAGCCAAGCCCACCTTTGCGCCCCGATTCGATTAGTTTCTCAAGATCGACAGCGCCCTTACCTTCCGGCTGGAAAGAGCGACCAAAGTCAATCAATGAGATGGCTATCAACTTCTTGTAAACGACGATCCTTAGTCTCAGGACACCCTTCTCATAAAGGTAGGCATGCCGAATGATGTTGGTGGCGGCCTCTTCGGTAGCCAGCAGTACCGCCGAGACTTCCTTACGGGCCAGACCAGAGGTAACGCAACTCTCGCGCACCGTGCGCTGGATGCTGGGAAGGTATTTTTCCTCGGCCGAGAATTCGGCGCTGATCTCTTTTACCGGACGTTTGAACATCACTAAGAAGCTAAAGCCGGCCGATAGAGAGTTCCACTAAAAACTATTGCGTGGAATCCTGGCGCGTCCTTAGAAGCATCTGACGGGCCTCGTTGATTTCCTTGAGAACCGCCGGACTGTTAGGGTAGTATTTCAGAACTTCGTTGAAGGCGTCGATAGCCTGCTGGTATTCTCTCTTGCGATTAAAATCCATCCCTGACAAGTAATATGGATAGACCGTGGAATCTTTTTCGATGTCATCAAGTGATGTCGTGTCAGCCCGAACACTATGCATTGCGACCAGATAGTTCCTCACCGATTGGAGTGACGCATCCTTCCCCACAGCGGAATCAAAAGCAGTCCGGGCGGCGGCTGGATCGCCTTGGTCATACAACTGCAAAGCGCGACGGGCATAGCGCCGAGCCTCGAGTTTATCCTCGATGCGCTCTTTCCCGGCAGCACCATCGGTGTGAGTCGAATCCAACTGCAGGATACGCAGGTAGGCCTCAAGGGCTTTCCCTAACAGTTTCTCCCGTTCAGCACTGTCGGCCAACACCAGACTGAAGACGATCTCCAGGTCACGACCTTTTTGTACATCCCCTTTGAGATTCAGAGCGTTGGTGTTGGCGGGATTTTCAGACAGAACCATGTCCAGGAGATCCAGAGCACATTGATAATCACGTCGTCGAAAACAGGTGTCGGCCTGGGAAAGCAGTAAAAGATACATGCTGTCGGTGAACTCACGATCCTTATGCAACAACGAATCCAGGAGAGTAACGCGCAAGACCGAATCAGCCTCAGCCCGCAGACGATCCAGGGCGAGGCGCGAACGTGCGATCCCGCTGTCGGCGCGAGCTACGTGATGGCTGCTGTCGGCAAAGACGCGAGCGTTATGAAAAAGAACACGGGCGGTATCGTACCGCCCGGCGTCGAACTGATCCTTGGCCACGCTGCCGTAATGATCGAACTCTTCACCTCTATAGATCGGGAGTGAGTCCCGCCAGTTGACAATAGGCGTATGAGCGCCGAACTTGCCCTCAAGCCAGGACCAGAATTCCGGCGGATTGATTGACAGGGACACAGCCTGTCCGTGACCCCATTTCTTCCACGCTGTCTTGGCCCAATCAAGAGTGACAAAGCGCCAGCCAAAGCCGAGACCAGCGGTCACATGTTCACCGTCATATCCCAGCCGTCCGGCCAGACGGATATCGTGATATTTGTACCAGGCTAACTCACCCCCAAAGCGAAACCTTCCCTGGGGGTCATCTATGTAGTCACGTTCGACGGCCTCCAGCTCGGCGGCCAGAGTCGCTTCCCACAGACTATCAGTAGTATAGTAGCGCCCGGTTATACCCAGCAGTACGGAGACATCCAGAACCGTATCACTGCTTAGTCGAGAGACTTCCGCCCCTAGGATATCGCGCGCCACCGCGCCTACTACGATATCGACATCGCGCCAGTGGGTGGGATAAGCAATGCCCAGGTCCATTTCGACAGTGAAGTCGTCCTCACGATAGAGCTTCCACCACGATGGTTTGAGAGAAGCACCGACCGCCACTCGCTCGGACACCAGGCGGGCAACACCCAGGGTCGGCTGAAAAGTCCAGTTGCGACTGGTCGACTGTGAACCGGGCCAACTTCGTCTATTAGCGCATATCCAGTCGAGCCCAACTCCATACATCAACTCCCGCCGAGCATACTCGTTGACCGCGTATATTGACAGACCCTGCACCCGAGTGGACAAGTGTCGGTAATCCAGGGTTGAATGCCATGGTGTCATGTATGTGAGCAGGGCCGGGTTGTTGGCTGCGGTCGAAAGATTGTGAGTTGAAGCCACCGACGTACCACCCATACCCAACGCTCGTGCTCCCAGGGCAGGCAGGTACAGACTGTCGTCAACTTCTTGGGCCATGAGGTGAGATGAGCCAAGTAGCATGGCGGTGGCAATCGCGCAGATTAGGATTCTGGAGCCGCAGGCACCGAGGTGCCGAGATTCACTTCCAGATGATTCATGAAACCAAGCCACCGTTGAACAATCCTTCTTACCAACCAGTACTAATCCGCACGACCCCGGGTTCCGTGTCACTTCTGCTCAGACCATGGCC
>CBDUZQ010000184.1:0-5606 GCA_965371755.1 uncultured bacterium | reverse complement strand
TGGTTCGCGTCCGTGAAGATGTGGAGAGTTAGATGGACGGCAATTATGCAGCTATGGCCGTGACACTGGTGGTCTGGTTCGGTTTGTTTTTCTATCTGATGCGGCTCGACCGCAAAGTCAAAAGGCTCGAGGAGAAGAACCGTTGAGCGCCAAGTATATTATCGGGGGGCTGATAATCGTTCTGTTTGTTGTTTGGGGGGCATATTCGTTCATGAAGACAACCATTCAGTACGTGTCGATCGAACAGGCCCGAACGTCGGAACGCGTGGTGCAGGTTATGGGCGAAATTGATTTCGACCGCGTGAACTTTAATACCGACGAACGGTGTCTGGAGTTCGCCATTTTTGACGTCGAAGCGTCCAACAAAGCAACCGCCGTTCGTCTGCCGGTAGTGTACTATGGCGTGGTGCCGGGCAATTTCGAACAAGCCACCTCGGTTGTGCTGAAGGGCAGGAGTGCTGATGGCGTCTTCGAGGCCGACCAGATGCTGGTCAAGTGCCCGTCCAAGTACCAGGGCGAGGGCGGCGAATACCAGGACCCGCAAAGACATCCCGACAGTGCCAGTCCATCCGGAGCATAGCTGATGAGTTGGAATTCCCCCGGAGATCTGCTCGTACTGTTCGCCTTTGGTCTGAACCTGCTGGTTGGATTCGCTTTCTTC
Source organism: uncultured bacterium (assembly GCA_965371755.1). GTDB lineage: Bacteria > Zixibacteria > MSB-5A5 > GN15 > FEB-12 > JAJRTA01. Next base: position 4,945 of record CBDUZQ010000184.1, on the reverse strand, counting down.
CGCATGGCGCGCGGCCATCACTCGTTTGAAGGTCTGGCGCGAAAGAGCTATCACACTTTCGTCGCTTGCGTCGGCCTGGCCGTAGCGTATCTATTCTATCTTATCTTCAGCCACAACTTCGCTATCAAGTATGTCGCCGAGTATTCGGATCGCTCGCTCGAGTTCTTCTATTTGGTATCGTCGCTGTGGGCCGGTCAGGAGGGCACCTACTTGTTGTGGCTGTTCTTCAGCGCCTTATTCGGCTATGTAATCATCAAGCGTGGCGGCATTTATAGAGACTGGGGGATGGTCGTCTTTTCGCTCGTCAATCTCTTCTTCCTGTTCATCCTGGTCCGTCTCTCGCCTTTCGCATTGGCCGATGTCGTCCCAGCTGACGGCTACGGTTTGAATCCACTCTTGCAGGACCCGTGGATGGTGATCCACCCGCCGGTGATATTCGTTGGGTATGCCGCGGCTGGTGTACCATTCGCCCTGGCCATGGCGGCCCTGATCATCAACGATTATTCCGACTGGGTCAAGCGCGTCTTTCCCTGGGTGGCGGTGTCGGCTCTGATGATTGGACTGGGAAATATTCTGGGCGGCTACTGGGCATACAAGACACTCGGCTGGGGCGGCTACTGGGCTTGGGATCCGGTGGAGAATTCATCGCTGATTCCGTGGTTCGCTTCACTGGCTTTAGTTCACGGTCTGCTTTTGGAAAAAAGAACCAAGGGAGCGTTACGCAAAACGAACCTATTATTGAGTGCGCTAACCTTCATTCTAGTAGTCTATGGCACTTTTCTCACACGCAGCGGTGTGCTGGCCGATTTTTCGGTACACAGTTTTGTTGACCTGGGCACGAATATCTATCTCATCGGATTCTTGATTGCATTTGTAGTGCTGACGGTGGCTCTCTTTCTGCCGAGACTGCGGTCGATTGGAAATGTCCCGATTGACTACAACTTCTACGGGCGGGAGTTTACCCTGGTGACGGCAACGGCGCTGCTGTTCATATTCGCCATGATCGTCCTTTTTTGGAGTTCGCTGCCGTTTCTTACATCGGTTTTCACTGATGAACCACGTGCGGCTGATGTCACCACCTACAATGATTTCGCCCTGCCTTTGGCCATAGTCTACTCGTTGATTCTGGCTATTTCGCCGTTGACCAGACAGGATAACTTCCGTCCATCATCGTGGCCGATGCGCCTGGTATTTGCGGCTCTGGCTGCAATGGTCATCGGGATCGGGCTGTTCTTCTTGTTGTCCACAGCCTCTCTGGCCTTTGTGCTGGTCTTTGGTGTGGTCGTCACGGGGATGGTGATGTACCTGATGAAACCTGACTGGTGGGGTCGACTGATTCCTTCATTCGCAGCGCTGGCCGGCGCCTTGGTGATCTCCCTTCTGGTCGGCGTACGTGAGCCGCTCTATCTGATGTTGTTCTCCATGGCGTCCATGGCCGCCGTCACCAATCTCACCGCGGCTTTCGGCAGCCTGCCAAACGGGTGGCGTTCTATGGCCGGGCATCTGACCCATTTTGGATTCGGTATCATGGTGATCGGCGTATTGGCGTCGTCAGCGTTCGCGACCAGCGAACAGTTGATACTGACTACTGAAGAGGGCGGCAGCAGCTATGGCGTACAGTTGGAATACCTCGGCATGGCCAACGACATCATGCACCCTAAGAACGAATTGATCCTTACTCTTGATGATGGTAATGGTTCTCACGAGGTCCGTCCGCAACTGTACTACTCACGGCGGCTGGACGGGCTCATGAAGCGGCCGCATATCGAACGATACTGGTTGAATGATCTCTACCTGGCGCCGCAGCAGATTCAGTCGGCGGAAAGCGGTGGACTGAAGATCGCCAAAGGTGAAACGCACGAGCTACAGGGCTACCGTCTGACCTTCCTGGGCTTCGATATGGGTAATCACGGAGGGTCATCCGAGGATCTCCGGGTAGCAATGCATTTTGAAGTGGAGCATGAAGGAACTATTGACACCCTCATACCCGCGCTGATTATGACCACCGACGAACTTGGCAATCCCAAGTACATCAGCGAACCTGCCTACCTCGATTCGGCCGCCACTATGCCGATAAACATAGAAAAGATTCTGGCCGATCAGGGTGCTGTGCTTCTCGATATCCCCGGACTGAACACCAGCACGCCGGAATTGCTGGTGCTTGATGTTACCAATAAGCCGATGATCCTTCTGGTATGGATCGGCACCACCATTGTACTGCTCGGCTGTGTCGTATCATTCGCCAGGCGACGCAAGGATCTCTCATAACAATTGGCCGGAGAGGCCGGTGCATAGAATTCATTCAACCGTCGCACGAACTAGCTGGATCATACTCTTAGCCTTGTCGTTGAGCGCACTCGCGTTTGCCGTCGAAGTACCGTTCCATCCTGAACGCGGGTTAGTGGAAGTTGAGGTTCTGATCGACGGTCGCGTCAAAGGACGTTTCGGCATCGATACCGGTGCCGACCGACTATACATAGATCGCGATTTCGCCGAGAAAAACGGTCTCTCGAAGGTGGGGGGACCGCCGCCGCGACAGGTGGTGGGTGTCGATGGTTCCAGCGACGTGTCCTGGGTGGAACTGCGATCACTCAAAGTAGGTAAGGAACGACTGTACAACCTGCGAGCGGCGGCTATCGACCTCGGCGCCCTGATAAAGGATCAGAGTCAAGGGTATCCCGACGGGTTGCTGGGTCACGAACTCTTGCGGCGATTCTATGTCACGGTCGACTATCCGCGCCACCTGCTGGAGATGCAGATGGAAGAGCCGGACATCTTTGCTACTAAGAAGTACGTTAGCGTACCGTTCAGGACCCATCGTCACTTTATCCTCGTCGAAGCAACCTTTGACGACAGCGTCACAGCGGACATGATCCTCGACTACTGCGCTTCCTACACCGTTGTCACGCCTGAGTTGGCGGCCCGGTTGGGCGTGGCCACCGAAGTTGGTCAACGATCCACGGTTGAATCAATCCATCTCGACGATAAGGTATCTTCCGGTCGTGTGGTGGTTACCGTACGCGATCTGGTGAATTTACGCCAGTCGGCTCCTGGGGTCACGTTCGATGGAATTCTCGGTGCGAGCTTTCTCCATCGCCACAAGATCACCATCGATTACAAACGCAAGAAGATCCACCTGCACCAGCAGTGATTGATGGTGCTACTCTTGAGGCGCCACGGGCTGTCGACCCGTTTCCGGCGAGACTTACTCCAGTTCAAACACAACAGGAATTGAGACCCAACATCGTACCGGCTGATGATTGCTGATGGCCGGCATGAAAGCAGCTCCCCGGGCGGCGCGGGCGGCGTAGTTACCGAAACCATAGCCGGGGTTCGATTCCTCGTGAACCCTCACTTCCTCGGCTCCGCCCTCGATATCGACTAACACCCAAAGAAGGACCTTGCCCTCGACACCGGCGCGACGGGCCAACGACGGGTACTCCGGTTGAGGCATGAAAACCAGGGATGGCGTCCGGTCAAGCTCGGTCGAGAAAAACTGATACGCCGCAGTATCCACAACAAACGCCACTCCACCTGACCCAAGCCCGCCGCCCGGTTCCCAATCATCCTCCGGCGTAAACTCGCCCTGATTGCTAGGACCGAAGCCGGCCTCGCTTTTGAATTCGTCAAAGTCAGTTACCAGCCTGATATCACCCACCAACAACCCGGTCCCGGCCGAGGCGCCACCTGGTTGACCACCAGCGGGTATGGGCGGTTGATCCGGGATTACCTTGAACTTATCGTCGGACCATTCGATGCTGACGGTGTCCCTGGGCGCAGCCCGGACCTCGATCGTGTCTGCCTGTTCAATCGGCCAATAGGATGCCAGCAGGGCGGGCAAGAGGACGACGGTAGCAGCCACAGCAATGCCGTACAGCATGTGCCGCTGATAAGTTGCCTTCATCAGAAAGGCGGTGGATTCGCGAAAGAGGGTTGGGGTTCTCGCGCAGGCCGAGGCCTGATGTTGACCAGTCATGGTGCACCTCCCGGTGACGGCAGATGCCCATTACCCGCTAATCTATGAGTGACGGTCGCTTAATTATCGAGCGTAAACTCTACCTTATAGGTGACCCAGCAGGCAATTGGTCGCCCGTTCTGAATACCCGGTTTGAATTTACATTTTTTCGCCTGCTTGATCGCCGCATCGTCCAGGGATACGGTCCCTGAAGATTTGCCGACTCGAGTGTCGCGAACATTGCCGTCCTTGTCCACTAAAGCCTGGACCCAAACATCACCGGTGATGCCGGCCTGTTTGGCCAACCGCGGATATTCCAGAGGAGCCTGGTGAATCATCTCAGGATAAATCTCCACCGGTACGAACTCGTCCGGCGCCGGCAGGTAATCGTCCTCGGAGATATCGATCTCGATATCGCCGTCGCCGGCTACAGTGGCAATATCAGGCGCCACGATTTCGGCCAACTCATCACGGGTAGCCAGCACGACATCTTCGTCAAGCACTTCATCGTCGGCCACCGGCTTGGGGATACCAACCTTCGGGGCTGCCGTTTGGGGTGCCTGCACGGCGACTTGAGGAGGTTTGCGAGCGATACTCGGCGGCGGGCCGAGATCGGCTACCGTCTTGATAACCAAGGTAGGAGCGGCACCGATGTCAATCTCGTCTTCTCGGGACACAAACCAGGCTACCAACAGAATCAGAACCACCGTTCCAAAGGTCAGGCCGGTACCGTAGAGAAAATTGCGCTGATACTTTGACTTCAATTCATACGCGCCGTACGGTGACCATAGAGGATATACAGCCATTATTCTTCACCTCCTGCCGGCACTGTCGCTACGGCCTTTCGCGCCGCATCCATGATCTTGTCGTCTCTGTCCTCCCACTCGCCGATAGCGTAACGATAGGAGAACTTTTGGTCTCTTGGGATATCCGCCATCTTGACACCCAACTGCTCGGCGGTGTAGGTATTCCATGAACGCTCGATCAGGT